>JAFYPG010000123.1 GCA_017547605.1 Prevotella sp. | reverse complement strand
GTGGCAGCAGGTTCTACGACCATCAAGGCCACGTTCGCTGGTAATGATAATTACAATTCGGCCAGTGATAGTTATATACTGACGGTGTCGAAGGCTGATGCAGTGGAGGTGGAGTTGAGTTTTGACTCCGAGAGCGCGACTGCCACGTATGGCGATGCAACGGCTACACCTCCTGCTCTGAATAATCCTAAGCAACTGCCCTTGACGTGGAGTAGTAGTAATGTGAAAGTGGCTACGATTGGTACAGACGACAGAATTATGATTGTGGGTGCAGGTGAGACCGTTATCTCTGCTACATTTGCTGGTAATGACGAATATCAGGGCAAGACCGCCAGTTTTACCCTGGTTGTTAACAAGGGCTCGGTGAAGGTGTCATTTGATACAAAGTCGGAAACCGTCACGCTGGGCGATGACTTCACATCTCCCAAGGCAACAACGACTCCGCCTGACCTCCAGCTCGTCTATTCAACATCTGATAAGCATGTGGCAAAGGTGGATCACGAGACGGGAGATGTGACTTTGATAGGAGCAGGAACGGCAAGAATCGCAGCATCTTTCATGGGATCAGACAATTATGAAACAGGCACGGCCTACTATGACCTGACGGTATTGGAAGGTACTCCTATGCCGACGTTAGAGCCCATTGTGAAGGAAGAGGATTATTTGATGGATGAAGAATATTTCATCAATGCGGATGGCAGTGAGGTGGACCTGTCGAATGCTGTTGTCAATAATATTCTCTTTACCTTGAAGGATCAGGCTTCGTCGGTGGGTGATGGTTATGATACGGAGGAAAAATGTATCGTGATCAATACTGTAACAGCTACTTCGACGGTCAACGCTCTCTTGGCAAGTGGTGTAGAACCTGGTTCTGCGGAGTTCGCCAGTCAATTCACTGGTATGGTATTCCTTGTGTCTGAAGGTGAAGGTTATATTATTGTCACCTCACAGGAAGCAGAGGGTTTTTATCTGATGGTGAAGGTTGGTGCTAATGACCCAATTGCTATTAATATGCTGGAAATGGGTGATTATAGCATTCCGTACCAGAGTGATACCCAGACCTTCGTTTATCTGTGGAATGGCGGTACAGAAGGTGCAAACGGAACCAGAGGCAAGAAGGCTGCTGTTGACACGAGAGTCCGCAAGGTCTCACACAAAAGTAGGGGAAGCGGTATCCAACAAGTCCTCTATGACGTGTCTGGCGATCAACCCTGGTACGACCTGAGTGGTCAGCGGATTATGCAGCCCGTAAAGAAGGGTGTTTATATCCATGGAAACCGGAAGGTTGTTATTAAATGATGATCAAGAAAACCCCGCCAATTAGCGGGGTTTTCCTTTTTCTTTTTATTTTGGTTGGTCGGCTTCAAGTTTCTCGACGGCACCCGAGAGGGGGTGGAGCCAGAGGTGTGTGGTGTAGCGTTTGTTGAAGAGGGCGCCGCTGAGCAGTTCTACATTACCGAACTGTCCGGCAGGGAATTCCGCAGTGACGAGTGTTTCCTTGGCATCAGAGATGGTGGAACGCAGACGTCCAGGGATATTTACGTAGATGCCGGGCACTTGTTTGCTCTTTTTCTTGGGATCGACAGGTTCCGGGGCAGGCACCGTCTTCAGGTCTTCTATACTAATATAATAAGGTGTACCTGCAAGGTCGTCTTGGTCCACCAGACCTAATTTCTGCGAGAAGCGGAAGAGTATCTGTCGATGGATGTCCTTGTCAGGGACAATGGTAATGGTGTGTTCCGTCGTGTCGTTGACCGTGGTGCCCGTGAAGAGACTGGACATCGCACGTTCCTGTTGGTCGAGCTGACTGAGCATCAGCCGCAGTTGTTCGCCGTCCTTAGGCATGTTGTCAGCCTGTCCGCGCACCAACAGGTTACGACTCTCACGGATCTCATAGATATCCTGTGCCGTCAGTTCAGCCATCTTGGCGGTACTGCCTGCAGCCAATATCTCCTCACTCATGTATTGGCGTGGGTTGATAGCAGCAGGATGGGAAGTAGGCACAAAGGGATGTGTGACAGTGACCTTTTTCGGTTCGGCATTGATGGCCAACAGAATGCCATCGTCGGAGAGTCGGACATTCGTGGCGGAGGTCTTGGCATCGAACTTCACGGCAAAGCCCTTTGTGGTGTCGGCAACGGCGATGGCCTCCTGTCGAATGGTTGTGATGCGGTAACTGACGGAGGGAGTGGGAGAGACGCCCTTCATACGCAGGTATCGCTCGGCATATTTACAGAAATCGCCTGGGGTATAGGTGCTCTTCTCTATCTGTATGGTGATATTGATAGCAGTCTTGGGTAGGTAGTAGATGGCACCCTCAGCCGTCACACCAGGCTGGTAATGGCTGCTAGCAGTCTGGGCTATGCAAAAAGATAAATGAAAAATGATAAAAGATAAAGCCATAAGAGGCTTTCTGTATATCTTGGTAATCATAATTACTAATTTCTCATTTCTAATTTCTCACTACTCATTATTCATTGAGTCGTTTGAAAGCGTACGGCAGGTACTGGATGAGGTCACTGGCAATGATACTCTCCTCGCCGAGGTCCCGGGCGGCAATGTCACCTGCCAGACCATGGAGGTACATGCCAACGATACAAGCGTCTTCCTGTTTGTAGCCTCTCGCCAACAGTCCGGTGATGATACCCGTCAGTACGTCGCCACTGCCAGCTGTCGCCATACCGGCATTACCGGTGGTGTTGAAAATGATATGACCGTCAGGCAGACAGAGGGAAGTGTTATGACCTTTCAGCAGCACGTACCCCTGGATGCGTTCGGCTAAGTCACGCGCTTTCATCAGCCGTTCGTAACTATCGGTGCAGTTACCTTCCAGACGATCGAACTCCTTGGGGTGGGGTGTCAGGATGATACCCTTGGGCAACTGCTGCAGCCAGGCACGGTGGTTGGCAAGGATATTGATGGCGTCGGCATCAGCCACCAACGGGCACTGGGCGCGTCGTAATTGGGCGATGATGGCGATGGCCGTCTGTTCACTGGTACCCAGTCCTGGACCGATGCCTAAGGCATTGAAGTCCTCCGTATCGACAGCCTCGGAGAAGGTCGTCTCCTCCTTGTCAAACTGGATGATGGCTTCGGGTACGCTGATTTGCATGATGACGTTGTTGCGCTTGGGTGTGTGGACGGTCACCTTCCCTGCCCCTGCCCGCAGACAGGCCTTGGTGGCGAGGATGGCTGCCCCGCCCATGCCGTAACTGCCGGCGATAATGAGAGCATTGCCCATCTTGCCCTTATGGGCAAAGGGATCGCGCTTCAGCACTCGGGGCAGGATGTCGCTCTCCTCCAACAGGGTATAGTTGGCATCTGTCTTTTCGATGCCCTCCTTGCTCAGACGGATGACGAGTACCCGCAACTGTCCGATATAGACCTGGTTCTCCGCGAAGAGGAACGAAAGTTTTTGGTGCTGGAGGGTCAGTGTCATGTCCGCACGGATAATATTGGCGCGCACATTATAGGTATTGTCTTCCGTCATCAGTCCAGATGGTATGTCGATACTGACGACTTTCGAGGGAGATGCGTTGATATATTTCACCAGCGAGGCGAACCCCCCGGCTAACGGCTTATTCAGACCAGAACCAAAGAGTCCGTCGATGACGAGCATGTTGGCCTCCAACTGTGGCGGTTCAAACTCCTGTGTCACTTCGAAGAGTGCCTTCGAACGCTTGTCTGCCAGTCGTTGCTTGTTGGTGGCACAGTCTTCGGAGAGATGTCCGGAGATATTGAAGAGCCACACTTTCACATCGTAGTTTCTCTCAATCAGCATCCTGGCTACGGCCAGTGCATCACCACCGTTATTGCCAGGACCAGCAAAGACGATGATGGGTGTGGCCGTGTTCCATACGTCCGTGATGGCCTGGGTGATGGCTTTGGCGGCTCGCTCCATCAAATCAATGGACTTGATAGGTTCATGCTCGATCGTGTATTTGTCCAGTTCGTGTATTTGGGCGCTCGTAAATATCTTCATAGGTGCAAAAATACGAAAAATATGCTAACGAATAGCAGAGTTTGGCAGTTTTTTTGTAATTTTGCAGAAAATTTAATGTTTTCAGCGTATGGGTATTGTAAAAATCAAGGATAAAGCGTTCAGAACATCCATCCCTGAATCCGAGATCAAGGCGCGTGTAAAGGCTGTTGCTCAGCAGATTAGCAAGGATATGGTTGGCAAGACACCGCTCTTTCTTGGTGTACTGAATGGTTCGTTCATCTTCGCTTCAGACTTAATGCGCGAGATGACAATTCCCTGTGAGATTTCCTTTGTGAAACTGGCCTCCTACCAAGGTACGACCTCCACGGGCAAGGTTAAAGAGGTGATTGGTATCAATGAAGACCTGAGTGGCCGTACAGTTGTCATTGTGGAGGATATCGTGGAGAGCGGCCAGACCATGAAACAGATGGTAGAGTCGCTGGGTACCCGTAATCCCGAGTCAGTACATATTTGCACCTTGTTCTTTAAACCCGACAAATTGAAGGAGGAACTGACGCTCGACTATGTGGCTTTCCGCATTCCCGATGACTTCATTGTGGGTTACGGACTGGACTACGACGGATTGGGCCGGGAACTGAAAGATGTTTATACGATTGTTGAATAATTAAATATTATCAGGATAATGAAGAATATTGTGATTTTCGGTGCTCCAGGTTCCGGTAAGGGAACGCAGAGCGACAAGTTGATAGAGAAATATGGACTGAACCACATTTCCACAGGTGATGTGCTTCGCAGTGAGATTAAGAAGGGCACGGAACTTGGCAAGACGGCTCAGGGTTATATCGATAATGGTCAGTTGATCCCCGACGACCTGATGGTGAGCATTCTTGCCTCGGTCTATGATGCCTTCGGACGGGAGCATAAGGGTGTGATCTTCGATGGCTTCCCCCGTACGATTCCACAGGCAGAGGCTTTGAAGCAGATGCTCAGTGAACGTGGCGACAAGGTGGCTGCCATGATCGAACTCGACGTACCAGAGGATGAATTGATGAAGCGTCTCATCCTGCGCGGCCAGCAGAGTGGACGTGCCGATGATAATGAGGAGACCATCAAGAAACGTCTTGTGGTGTACCACTCTCAGACACAGCCCCTCATAGAGTGGTACAAGCAAGAAGGCCTGCACTATCATATTGATGGCTTGGGAGAACTCGACAGGATTTTCGCAGATATCTGCAATGTCATAGATGGAATCTAATTTCGTTGACTATGTGAAGATATATTGCCGCTCTGGTAAGGGTGGCAAGGGTAGTATGCACTTGCGCCATGTGAAGTATAACCCCAATGGTGGCCCCGATGGCGGTGACGGTGGTAAGGGCGGGAGCGTGATCCTGCGCGGCAATCATAACTACTGGACGCTGCTCCATCTGAAGTACGAGCGCCATATCTTCGCAGAGCACGGTGGTAACGGCGGCAAGGACAAATGCCACGGTACCGACGGCAAGGATGTGTATATCGACGTACCCTGTGGAACGGTGGTCTATAATGCCGAGACGGGAAAATATGTCTGTGATGTGACCTACGATGGACAGGAAGTGCTCCTGCTGAAAGGAGGTCGTGGCGGACTTGGTAATTTCCAGTTCCGTACGGCCACGAATCAGGCCCCCCGCTATGCGCAGCCTGGCGAACCTATGCAGGAGATGACTATCATCCTCGAGTTGAAGTTGTTGGCTGATGTGGGTCTTGTGGGCTTCCCGAATGCCGGCAAGTCTACGCTGGTGTCGTCCCTCTCCAATGCCCGTCCAAAGATAGCCAACTATCCCTTCACTACCTTGGTGCCGAACATCGGCATCGTTTCCTATCGCGACAACCAGTCGTTCGTGATGGCCGACATCCCTGGTATCATCGAGGGGG
>JAFYPG010000014.1 GCA_017547605.1 Prevotella sp. | reverse complement strand
CGAACAGAGTATTGAGAACGACCTCTCAACTTACTCCAGTCACCTGATGAACATGAAACAGATGATGCGACAGGCCAACGACCAGAGTCTGTTGCTGATCGATGAATTCGGAAGCGGTACAGAACCCACCATCGGCGGTGCTATCGCAGAGGCCATGCTGAAACAGTTCTGGCAGAAGCAGACCTTCGCCGTCATCACGACCCACTATCAGAACCTGAAGCATTTTGCCGAGGATCATCCCGGTGTGGTAAACGGTGCGATGCTCTACGACCGTCACGAGATGCAGGCGCTGTTCCAACTCGCCATCGGCCAGCCCGGCTCATCGTTTGCCATCGAAATCGCCCGAAAGACCGGTATCCCAGAAGAGGTGATCAAGGACGCCTCTGACATTGTGGGCTCCGACTATATCCAAAGCGACAAGTACCTGCAGGACATTGTGCGTGACAAACGCTATTGGGAAGGCAAACGCCAGACCATCCATCAGCATGAAAAGTCGCTCGAAGGTCATATCCAACGCTACGAAAGCAACCTCGAGGAGATCGATCGTGAGCGCAAGCAGATCCTGCGTCGCGCCCAGCAACAGGCTGATGAACTGCTGGCAGAGGCTAACCGCAAGATCGAGAACGCCATCCGTGAGATCCGTGAGGCGCAGGCCGAAAAGGAGCGTACGCGCCAGATCCGTGAGGAGTTGCAGGAGTTCCGTGAACAAGTGACCAGCGACGACCAGCAGGGACTGATGAGCGAGGAGGACTTCGCCAAGAAACTACGTCAGATGGAGGAGCGCAAAGCACGTAAGGCCAAGCGCAAGGCTGAGAAAGGTGAACAGGAGCGTAAGGCCAGTGAGAAACTCGCCGCCCACGCCAAGATCTCGACAGCGCCACAAGACCGTGAACTTCAGAAAGGCGATACCGTCCGCATCAAAGGCCTGGACACCATCGGCAAGATCGAGAGCATCAATGGCAAACAGTGTACCGTCATCTTCGGTGACGTGAAGACCAAGATGAAACTTGAACAGTTGGAATACGCCGATGCATCGAAAGCCACCAAGCCCACCGGGATGAAACATGAGGATCTGGCCGTGAAGACCACTAAGATCACGCGCGATACCATCGAGGACCACCGTCATAACTACCACCAGGATCTCGACGTGAGAGGCATGCGCGGCGACGAAGCCCTCAATGCCGTCATGCATTTCCTCGACGACAGCATTCTCGTAGGCATGAGTCGGGTACGTATTTTGCATGGTACGGGAACGGGCGTTTTGCGCCAGTTGATACGCCAGTATCTGGGTACCGTACCTAACGTCAGCCACTTCCGCGACGAGCATGTTCAGTTCGGCGGAGCAGGCATTACAGTGGTCGATTTAGAGTAGTTTTTTGACTATTTTCCGACATTTCCTAAGTCTTGATTTAAATCAGTGTACGCACACAATTTTTGTTAAAACGCCAAAGACATTTGGCTAACTCATTGATTATCCGTATCTTTGCACCCGAAATCATCTAAAGGATAACACGGCCCTCGTGATGAGTGCCCGTCTAAAGTATAGAGAATATGAGTTTATTAAAGAAAGCATGTGTGATCCTGATGGCTCTGATGCTGGTCAACATGACAGTTCCGGCAGGAGGCCGCTCCACACAAAGCAATGCTTACACAAGCAACGCCGTCGTCAAGAGCATGCCAAAGAGCACTAAAACATCAGGTTTCGACTGGAATCCAATCATGGATGCAATCATCCAGGTGGAAAGTGGAGGAAATCCCAACGCTAAGAGTGGCAACTCCATCGGCGCCATGCAGATTACCCCGATTCTCGTCAAGGATTGCAACATCATCCTCGAAAAGCGGAACAGTAAGAAGCGCTACACAATGGCCGACCGTTACAGCGTCGAGAAATCCAAGGAGATGTTTCTCCTGATCCAATCTTACCATAACCCGGAGAACAACGTGGAGAAAGCCATCCGCGCATGGAATGGAGGACCGAAATACAGTGTCCGCGCCACCAACAGGTACTACCAGAAGGTTATGGCTAAGATGAAGTAAGAAATCTATTATTAGATGTATAACAAGTCCGGTTGTCAAGATTCAAAGCTTGACGACCGGATTTTATTTTTAAATAATTCTAATTTATTTGCGCAATTACACGACAATCACTATCTTTGCGCTCGAATAAAGAACTAAAAAAGTATTGACTATGACACTGATTATCATTTTAGTAATTGTTGCAATCATCGTGATTGCGTGCATCAGCATCTACAACAACCTCGTCAAACTGCGTAACAACCGCGAGAATGCCTTCGCCAACATCGACGTTCAGTTGAAGCAGCGCCACGACCTGATTCCTCAGTTGGTGGCTACCGTCAAAGGCTATGCCCAGCACGAGAAAGAACTGCTGGAGCGTGTGACACAGGCTCGCGCCGCTGCCATGAGTGCCACTGGCATCAACGACAAGATTCAGGCAGAGAACGCCCTGTCGAGTGCATTGGCAGGTCTGAAGGTTTCCGTCGAGGCTTATCCCGACCTGAAGGCTAATCAGAACTTCCTGCAGTTGCAGGAGGAGATCTCCGACATCGAGAACAAGATCGCCGCTACGCGCCGTTACTTCAACACGGCTACCCGTGAGTTGAACAACGCCGTGCAGACCTTCCCGTCGAACATCTTCGCCAACATGTTCGGTTTCCACAAGGAGCCCATGTTCGAGATTCCCCAGGAAGACCGTGCCACCATCGAGAAGGCTCCCGAGATCAAGTTCTAAGGTGGGATGAGATACGTCGGAATCCAGAGCCAGATCAGGCGCAACAACATGAAGAGCACGTTGTTGCTTATCTCCTTCCCCATCATCCTGTTGGGGATGACGTGGGTGTTCCTGGCCATCATCAACTACTTCAGCACAGGCTATTACGACCAGGCGGGATACTTCGTGAACCAACTCGATGCCGACTCGGTGAACTGGACCTTTACGAAGATCGTGCCCTTCATCATCGGCGGTGTCGCCATCTGGTTTGCCATTGCCTATTTCAGCAATACGAAGATGATCCAGCGGGCCACAGGTGCCCAACCCCTGATGCGACGAGAGAATCCACGCGTGTATAATATCGTGGAAAACCTCTGCATGGCCTGTGGCATGGACATGCCGAAGGTGAACGTGATCGACGATCCGCAACTCAATGCTTTCGCCAGTGGCATCGACAAGAATTCCTATACCGTCACTGTCACCACGGGTCTGCTCGACCGGCTGAATGACCGTGAACTGGCTGGTGTGATCGGCCATGAGTTGACACATATCCGCAACCGCGACACCCGTCTGCTGATCACGAGTGTCATTTTCGTGGGCATCATCTCCACCGTCCTTACACTGGTAGTCAGAATGATGTACAACCGCATGTGGTTTGGTGGTTTCAGCAGCAGCCGTAATGAGAAGGGAAACGGACTCTCCGTCATGATGATCATGCTCATAGGTGCCATCTGCGCTGGCATCGCCTACCTCTTCGTATCACTCACGCGCTTCGCCATCTCCCGTAAGCGCGAGTTCATGGCTGATGCGGGAGGTGCGGAACTCTGTGGCGACCCCATGGCACTGGCCTCAGCCCTGCGGAAGATCTCGAACAACCCGGGTCTTGGCGACGTGGAGCGCGAAGATATCGCCCAGATGTATATCATCCATCCCAAACAGATGGCGCACGGCCTGATGGAGTTTATCAGCGGCCTCTTCGCCACCCACCCCAGTACGGAGGAGCGCATCAGGATCCTGGAGCAATTTTAAATACAAGAAGAGAGGCTTTCCAAATTCGGAAAGTCTCTCTTTTTGTGGAGCTGGAGGCAGCCTAACTATTTTCTGCAATTTCATGTAATTGCGTGTAAAGCCGAAGCCACCACCATTTCTTTTTGGCAAAATTACTTCAAATTTGGCAGACTTTTGTCAAATTCGCTTATTATTTAAGTTTTGTTAGCATTTGCATAACAAAAATGAACCCTTTAACTTTGCAGATGTTCTTGGGGACGCTTGTCATTGTGAGATGAAAAAGCCGTATGGTTCAATTCCCACTCACTGACATCTGACAATCTCACATGGTGTCATAATAGCAGTTTCTGAGGAATGCGATCTACAGGACATTTTGGGACAACAAAACCTATCGTTCTAAATAGTAGAAACCCCTTGGGGACGCTATTTGGGGACGCTACAAGGCTGTCTGGGGACGGGGACGCAAATTCTATGGAAAGATTATTGGGGACGCAAAATGCAGATTAACATCCTTAAACTACGATGGATATATCTGAACCCTATCATCTTAACTTATTTTCAACGAAAATGCGGTCTTTTTCCCATTCAAAACACCAAAATTGTCATGAAAGTGGATTGCAAGAGGAGTGACTGAAATTTGTGTAAAACAAGAGTCCCCACGCTTAATATACATTATTATAATAATAACAACTAAAATTCAAGTAAAGATGAGTAATCAAGTTGATGTAAAATTCAGATTGAAGCAAAGGAAGGCTAAAGGTTCACAATCCGGGAACCTGACTACAGAGAATGTACTCATAACCATGAGAGTGACATATCTCTCTATGCGCCTTGAATTCTCAACAGGGTATCATATTGATGCCCTTCGCTGGGATCAGAATTCAGAACGTGCCATAGGGCCTAATCGTAACGGTCAGTCTGCCGACGAGATTAATGGCGGCATCATGAGACTGGCCAGGAACGTCAGGGATGCTGCTAAGATGTTTGAGGAGATGGAGAAGGTTCCGACTCAGGTAGAATTCAGAGAGACTTTTGAGAAGATCAGAGGTGAAGAACAGCAACATATCTCCACCAGCAAGCAGGATAATGATACCATAAAATCGTCTTCTGAGAATCAGGACAATACGATGTCAAAACAGGACAACATCAATTCAAAACAAAGAATTAACAAAAATTACGAAACCAAGTCAAAGGCCGAAATTAATAAATCTTTGGGGTTCTTCGAAGTGTTCCATGAATTCGAAAGATGCAACAGTCGATTACATGATTGGACCGAGTCAACTTTTAAGAAGTATCATACACTCCGAAACAATCTGGTAGAAATGCGAGACTACAAAAGAAAAGCAGGGCTTAAGTTCTTTGATTTCACATTTGAGTACTTCGACGAATATGGCCTGCAGGATTACATCGATTTCCTGAGGAACAACAAGAACTACATGAATTCGAGTGTAACCAAGAACCTCTCATTGATCAAGGTTGTCATCAGATGGGCATATAGGAGAGGCTTCCATAACAACAACAAGTTTGAGACATTCAAGCCCAAGATGAAGACGACACAAAAGAAGATTGTATTTCTCACTAAGGCAGAACTGGATATGATTGAAAACGCCGACTTACCAGAAACAAAGTTGTATCTCTATCGCGTCCGTGATGTATTCCTGTTCCAATGCTATTCTGGTCTGCGCTATTCGGATGTTGCCAATCTTAAACGTTGTGATGTACACGATGACTTTTTTGAAATCACGACAATCAAGACATGTGACAGCCTGAGAATCGAGTTAAACAAGCATACCAAAGCGATTCTTGACAAATACAAGATGTTTGATTTCCCAAAGGGGAAAGCGCTCCCTGTCATTAGTAATCAAAGAATGAATGAATATGTTCATGAACTATGCGAAGAAGCAAAAATCAACGAACTTGTAAGACAGACATACTATAAGGGGAATGAACGTATTGACGTCGTACTTCCGAAACACAAGCTTGTCGGCACCCACACTGGCAGAAGGACGTTTATTTGTAATGCGTTGGGGATGGGCATTCCTCCACAGGTAGTCATGAAATGGACTGGCCATAGTGGATATAAGGCTATGAGTCCATATATTGATGTGGCAGATGAGATGAAAGCAGAACAGATGAAGAAATTCAATGATTTCCTATAAAATATGCCATGGAGGCTGATTTCCCAGAGGTCACTTGGAGGAATCGGCTTCCATGCCTATATTTGTGACAACAAAAATCTAGTTATATCACAAAATCGAAATCAAAATGGGAACAAAAGTAGTTGTTAAATTCAGGATTAAGCCACGGCGGGCAAAGGCTACCGCAACAGGGAAGAGTACGTCATCAACAGAGAATCTGCTGATAACCATGCGAGTGACGTATGGAGCATTGAGGATGGAGTTCTCCACAGGTTTTAGTATCCATACCGGAAAATGGGACGCCAAAGAAGGACGATCTACCGGTAAAGATGAGTCAGACAGCAAGATCAACGACGGGCTCATAAAGATGGTATCTCATGTCCATAATACGGTGGACTATTTCAGGGTAAAGGAGATTGAGCCTACTCAGAGCCAGTTCAAGGAAACATTTCAAAAGTTCAGGGATGGAACCTTCACACCTCCCAGACAGCAGCGGTTCAAGCCCGTCAATAATTACCTCAACTTCTGGGACGTGTATCAGGAGTACATCATCTCAAACAGCAAACGGAAGCAATGGACATTGAGCACCAAGAAGAAGTACGTCACCATCCGTCACAACCTCATCGGGTTCCGCGACTGGAAACGTAGTTTAGGTCTACCCCACTTCGATCTGACGTTCGACTATCTTGACGAGTCAGGTTTGCAGAGTTTCGTGGATTATCTGAGCGACATCTTGAAATACAGGAATTCGACAATCAACAAGAATATGATCATGCTGAAGGTCGTCATGCGCTGGGCTTATTGCAAGCACTATCACAACAACACTGTGTTCGAGACTGTCAAGACCAACATGAAAAGCGCTCCTAAAAAAGTGGTATTCTTCAACATGAAGGAGTTAAAGCAACTGGAGGAATACGAAATACCAAAACAGAAAAGTTATCTTGAAAAGACTCGTGATGTCTTTCTCTTCATGTGTTATACAGGACTGCGTTACTCCGACGTAGCGAACCTCAAAAGATGCGATATCCAGGAAAACCGCATCGAGATTGTCACTGAAAAGACGAATGTCGTATTGAACATCGATTTGAACTCTCACAGCCGCAGAATCCTGCAGAAATATGAGAGGTATCGGTTTAAAAAAGATGCGGCACTCCCTATGATAAGCAACCAGAAGATGAACAAAAACCTGCATGAGTTATGCAAGCAGGCGGGATTCAACAAGCTCATACGTATCATCAACTATCAGGGCTGCCAGCGCATAGATGAGATCAAGCCAAAATATGAGGTCATCGGTACGCATACTGGCCGACGAAGCTTTATCTGCAACGCCATCAGCATGGGCATCCCTCCGCAGGTAGTGATGAAATGGACTGGCCACAGCGACTACAAGGCCATGAAACCCTATATCGATGTATGCGATGAAATTAAAGCGGAAGCGATGAAGAAGTTTGATGATCCCTAAAAGGAAAAGAAATCTCAAATACAGGATTCTTTTTCTAAAGGTAGAATACGAACTTCGTCCCTCTTGATCCTACTCCATCATAATCGGCTGGTATCGGGAATTGGCAGCACAAATCACTGATGGCATCCTCTTCGGGCGATACTGTCAGTTCAAGAACGATGGCACTACGCCTTTCATCATAGGCCAGATTCCAGATGCATTCACCCAGGACGGCATTCACCACCGTCCGAATCTCATCCTGAGTGCGCCAAATAGAATCAAAGTCAATCATAGTATTTTATTTGCAGTTCCTCACTGACGTTGAAATCATCGTGGAAGCCATCATCATACTTATAAACGATGCGCATGCCGCGATAGGTGGAAGGAACCTTTAGCACCTCCAGCAGATGCCACTTGGGGCGGCCAAAGTCGTATGATTCCCTATCAAGTATGATGCGGTTGGAAATGAAATCAAAGTGATAGTAGCCGCCACCTATACATTGGTCACCCGGCTTCAGCAAGTTCTTATGCTGGTTCACCTGGCCCAAACGGAAAGTGCCGTCCATACAAATGACAAACTTGGGTAACGTCATGGCTCCAAATAGTTCACCTTCTTTCCTGTCTTCTCGGCGTAGGTTATCTCACGCTTGGTACTATCACCGATATAACCGCCCACATTGATAACAAAGATCTCATCAGCCAGATCGATCTTGCGGAGGTGCATATCATCAAGCATTTCCTTTGTGCCTGGTTTCCAGACTTCATCGTCGCCTGAATGTCCGAACAGACCTACGCTGATGACTATGCAACCTTCCAGAGTCAGCCGCTTTTGGGTTTCAATGAACTGCTCTTTAAAGCGGGTGCTTCCGCAGAGTGTAACTATCTTATAGTTCTGTATCATTTCAGGAAATCACTGAAATCCGCATTTCGATGTCATCAACAGGTCTGTCACCCCGTCCAGTAGCTGTACCTTGAATCATCTCCACGACATCAAGACCCTCTTCAACTTCTCCGAATACCGTGTACTGACCATCGAGGTGGGGCGTGCCGCCAATGGTAGAGTAAATCTTCAGCTGCTCATCAGTCAGGCCCTCGCCAGTTACCTGGGCTTCTGCCTCGGCAGCAAGCTTATCCTGCAACTCCTGTAGTCCGGCACGGTTACGTTCACGGCGCATCTGCATAATCTCGTCGCGATGCTGAGCGGCCAGCTGATTGAAGGCCGACTGGATCTTCTGCATCTTCAGCTGCTTGGAGAACTGACGGAGCTGACCCTCATTGTATACCTGTCCCCAGACGATATAGAACTGTGAGCCGCTGCTTCTGCGCTCAGGATTCACCTCGTCACCCTGACGGGCTGCAGCCAAGGCTCCACGCTTATGGAAGAGACCATCTTTGATTTCGGCTTCAAGCGTATAGTCAGGGCCACCGACACCCAGCATCTTGTCGGCAGGCGCACCCTTTGAGTCAGGATCACCGCCCTGAATCATGAAGTCCTTAATCACGCGATGGAACAGTGTACCATCATAATAGCCATCCTTCACCAGTTTCACGAAATTGTCACGGTGGATGGGAGTCTCGTCATACAGGCGAACCACGATGTCGCCTAACATGGTCTGTATCTTTACTTTCATGTCCTTTGAATTTTGAGTGCAAAGGTACTGAATATTCCTCAGAATCCGTACTATATGGCCGTATTTCCAACAATCTTTAAGTATCTCACGGGGGATTTCCCCTAATACGATTTAGGAAAAACCACCCTTCAGATTAGGTAAAATCCTTTTGAAATGCTATGAAAAGTACCGATCTTTGCACTGTGAACAAGAAACAAAATGTTTAACTCTTTAAAGATAGGAGATTAAGATATGAAGAAGATGATGATCCTGGCAGTGATGATGGTCATGACTATCTCGGCCAACGCAATGAGCTATAACGCAGCAAAGCACGAGGCACTTTTCCTCTCGGACAAGATGGCCTACGAGCTGAACCTTACCGCTGCACAGTATGAGGCAGTCTACGAGATCAACCTCGACTACCTGATGAGCCTGAACGGACATGGCGACGTGTTTGGCATCTGGTGGGATCGTCGTAACGCAGACCTCCGCTTCGTACTGACTCCGTGGCAGTATGACAAGTATGTGGCTCTGAACCACTTCTATCGCCCCGTAGCATGGAAGGCCGGTGGATGGACATTCGCAGTTTACTCTCACTATGGCAGAGACCGTTTCTACAATGCACATCCGAAGGTGTTCGTAACCTATAAGGGTGGTCACCGCTCGACCTATGGTCGCTTGCAAGGCAAGAACAAGGTTCATGGCTCACACTATGCTCACATGGGCAAGCCCGCACCTGCTCCTGTTGCAAAGCACAATCCTGCTCCAATGCCGGACAGAGGCGCAAGAGTGATGAACGACAAGGGCCACATGGGCAACCACAACATGGGAAACCACAACAATGCTCATAAGGCTCCGAATCGCGAAATTGCTATGAACACTCGTACAAATCGCAGTGGTTCCGGCCACTTCGGAGGTCGCCGCTAAGGTTGTTTACTTGCCTCTATCATATGCCTCGCAAGAGGACTCGGGGGAATCTCAGAAATGAGGTTCCCTTTTTAGTTTATACTCTCAGTTGTCTGCGATAATCCTGCGGGGTGATTCCTGCCGTCTTGCGGAAGAGACGGATGAAATAGCTATGATCGCTGATGCCTAGCATATAGGCAATCTCTTTTACCGATTTGTCGGTGGTGAAAAGCAACAATTGTGCCCGTTCCACCTTTTTCCTGTTGATATACTGAACAGGGGATATGCCGAACTCCTGCTTGAAAAGACGAATGAAGTAGGTCTTAGTTACACAAGCAACATTGGCCAGGTCTTCTATTGCTACTTCATCGGTAATATGCTCATGAATATGCTTCAACACTCGCTTCATGCGTTCATCGGATGTCCAGATGCGGGGTTGGGCCTCACGGATGAAGTGCGACATAATCATCAGCATGGCTCCCCTCAGTTCCATTTTCTCCCATAAAGCCATATTCTGGTAACGTTCCACGTAGTCTGATGTCTGCGAAGAAGTATCATAACTCTCAGGATCAGGTTCTGGCAATCTGGCGTCAGGCTGCTGGCTACATATATACTCAAACAGCTGCTCAACACCATTTCCTGCCGACACCTCGGTAGGCAGTTCATAGGTTTCTTGAAGATTCATCTCGTTCTTAAAGCCCTCATACGTATGAAGATAATACAGTTTGAACAACCCATGACATTCATACGAATGAGTGGTATATGCCGGTATGATATACATGTGATTGGGCTTTAACCTCACGTCTTCTTCAGGCAGATGTAGCATGGCCTCCCCCTCTACAACATAGAAGATGCGGATAAAGGGAGAACTCACTTTCTGCCAGTTCCAATCTGCATGATGCATCGCAAAGCCTACGTTAAGCATCATCAGATTCATCGACTCAATAGGTATCTGTATCATTGCCTTATATGATTGCCATCCGGCTGCAAAAATACGAATTATTTCTGATTTGCCCATCATTGTAATAGGACAAAATTGCGATTTTTTCTCCAACATCATAATATTGTCCTATTCTTGCATAATATTTTGAACCATAATTTCCTAACTTCTGCATAACTTTGCACCCAGAAACTAAAGTATTAAATATGAAGAAAAGTGTAATTACAATGATGCTAGCTTGCGTAGTTTGTAGCAGCCAGGCACAAAAGACATTAAAGGACGGTGAGATGCCAAAGTTGCCCGCATTCCCAGAGATTTCTGCTCCTGAACCTGTCGGTTCTGTGGCAATGGGTGACAGCAAATCGTTTGCTGAAGTGCAACTCGACATTCCCATCACCGACGGCCCCTTTAAAGCCAACTGGGCATCAATAGAACAGAACTATCCTGGCGACCCTCAATGGCTGCGCGACGCCAAGTTCGGCATCTGGGTACATTTCGGGCCTCAGGCTGCTGGCGAGAGCGGCGACTGGTATGCACGTAAACTCTATTACGAGGGGTCAAGGGCTTACCAGAATCATAACAAGCGTTACGGCCATCCGTCGGAGGTGGGCTATAAGGAGGTGTTGCGCGATTGGAATCCTACGAAACTTGATCCAGAGTATCTGACAAAGCTCTATCAGAAGGCAGGGGCACGGTTTCTGATGATTCAGGGTGTGCACCACGACAACTACGACCTGTGGAACTCACAGTACCAGCCCTGGAACTCAGTGAACATCGGCCCCAAGCGCGACATCCTGCTCGAGTGGGTGGATGCCTGCCATAAATACAACATGCGTTATGGTGTGACCTTCCACCACGAATACACTTGGTGGTGGTGGCAGACGGCCTTCGCCTCCGATTCTAAAGGCGATAAAGCAGGTGTTCCCTACGATGGCGACCTGACAT
>JAFYPG010000122.1 GCA_017547605.1 Prevotella sp. | reverse complement strand
GTGTTTCTCGATAGCACTGTCAAGGCAATCATGGAAACGACTCATGCGGCTGTCGCAACTGCGAAGAGTAGATGTAATGCAGTTTACGATAGGCATTAATCAAAGCGACACTGCAGATATCTGTTGCTGTGTAAGGGTAATCTTCATTGTTATGCTTAGTTTTAAGGTCCACAAAGTTTTTGCAAACCGCTTGCAAAGTTACAAAAAAGAAGGCCTTTTGCAAGACTTTTCATGTATTTTTCTCATAGCATCATAGATTTATGATGCTTTTAATAAAAGGGTCATATGTGTAACTTATTCATTATCAGGCAAAGACAATGGAATATGATGCTGGCACATAAAAAAAATCGACACTGCATTGAACAGTGCCGATTTTAAATATATAGTTGATTTGATTAATCAGCTACGAGTGTGAAGCGCTTGAAGGCAACGATCTTCAGATCCTTGTCCTGCTTAGCGAGCCACTGGGCTACAGTAGCCTTGTCGCCGTCGCCGAACTGGAACTCCTGGTCTACCAGACAACTCTCCTTCAGGAACTTCTGAACACGACCCTTGGCGATGTTCTCGATCATAGGCATCTTGAGCTGAGCCTCGCCCTCGACCTTTGCCTCAGCAATGATCTTACGGGCCTCGTCAGCCTGAGCCTGTGTGAGCCAACCCTTAGCCATGTTGCTCTCGATATGATCCTCAGAGTCAACGAGGTTGGGGTTGATACCAGCCTTCTTCAGAACTACCTCTACGTACTTCTCTACCTGCTCGAGCTTGGTCTTCTCAACAGCGGTCTTGTACTCCTCGTCGAGAATCTTCTGCTCTACGCTCTCAGCGTTGAGGGCAACGGGCTTCATGGCAGCTACCTGCATAGCAACCTTGTGACCCTCCTCAGCAGCGGGCTTATTGGTCTGTACCATGGTGCACAGGGTGTGCTTACCCATGTGGTCATAGACCTCCACGTTCTCACCCTCGAGTACGAGGTAACCGTCGAGTTCCATCTTCTCACCAGTGATACCAGAGCGCTGTGTCACAGCGTCCTGAGCACTCTGACCATTGATGTCGAGAGCCTTCACAGCCTCGAGATCCTTAGCCTTGGCGGCGATGGCGGCGTCGAGGATGCTCTGAGTCAGAGCGATGAAGTCGGCACCATTGGCCACGAAGTCGGTCTCGCACTTCAGGGCGATCATAGCGGCGAAGCCGTCAACACTCTTTACGAGTACACAACCATTGGATGTCTCACGGTCGCTACGCTTGGCAGCGATAGCGAGGCCACGCTCACGGAGGAGTTCCTTGGCCTTGTCGAAGTCGCCCTCAGCCTCGGTCAGAGCCTTCTTCACGTCAGCCAGACCAGCACCAGTCATTGCGCGGAGCTTCTTGATATCGTCAATTGAAATTGCCATTTTAATGTTAAATTTTTAATGTTTAATGTTTCATGTATTACTCTGCGGCGGGAGCCTCTTCCTCAGCGGGAGCAGCAGCCTCGGCTACAGGAGCCTCCTCTGCCTTGGGCTCAGCCTCCTTGCGGGGCTTGCGGGCAGCGCGCTTGGGCTTCACCTCTTCAGCCTCAGCCTCACCCTGAGCATCAGCAGCCTTCTCGTCGGCCTTCTCTACCTTACGCTCCTCGATACCCTCGGCGATAGCAGCACAGCAAGCGTTGAGGATTACCTCTACGCTGTCCTTGGCGTCATCGTTGGCGGGGATCACGAAGTCGATATTGTTAGGATCAGAGTTGGTATCAACGATACCGAACACGGGGATACCCAGACGGTTGGCCTCACGAACGGCGATCTGCTCCTTCAGCACGTCAACTACGAAGAGTGCGCTCGGCAGACGGGTCAGGTCGGCGATAGAACCGAGGTTCTTCTCCAGCTTAGCACGCTGACGAGTGATCTGCAGCAGCTCACGCTTAGAGAGGTTAGAATAGGTACCATCCTGCATCAGCTTATCGATGTTCGCCATTTTCTTCACGGCCTTACGGATTGTCGGGAAGTTGGTGAGCATACCACCGGGCCAGCGCTCAATCACATAGGGCATGTTGATGCTGGTAGCCTTCTCGGCGATCACTTCCTTTGTCTGTTTCTTAGTAGCGACGAACAGGATCTTCTTGCCACTCTTGGCAATCTGCTTCAGGGCGTCGGCAGCCTCGTCGATCTTGGCAGCCGTCTTGTGCAGGTCGATAATATGGATACCGTTACGCTCGGTATAGATGTAGGGAGCCATTGCGGGGTTCCACTTACGCTTCAGGTGGCCGAAGTGACAGCCAGCCTGCAGCAACTGATCAAAATTTGTTCTTGACATTGTCTTAAATGCTTTTTAAATGTTTACTTTCTTTTTAATTCTTTGTCCAGAATCAGCCGACTGGTAGTCGTCATCAATCCCACGAATCCAGTCGGTTTAGATACTAAACTGTTCAGTTTCTTCAGAATAGGCATCAGGCGAGAACCAGGTAATCATAATTCCTAATTTCTCATTCCTCATTCCTAATTCCATCAGATTAACGCTTACTGAACTGGAAGCGACGACGAGCCTTGGGCTGACCCGGCTTCTTACGCTCAACCTCACGGCTGTCACGTGTCAGGAAACCTGCATCCTTCAGCTTCTTCTTGTCCTCTTCGTTGATCTTCACCAAGGCACGGGCGATAGCGAGGCGGAGAGCCTGGCTCTGACCAGTGAAACCACCACCATCGAGGTTCACCTTGATGTCATACTTCTCAGCGACCTCCAGCAGGTTCAGCGGCTGCTTCACCACATACTGCAGGATGGCTGACGGGAAATAAGTCTCTAATTCTTTCTTGTTGATCGTGATCTTGCCAGTACCCTCAGAAACATATACGCGGGCTACAGAGCTCTTGCGACGACCTATTGCGTTAATTACTTCCATCTTTCCTTATTATTTATACTGGTTAATATCAATTGCCTTTGGCTTCTGAGCCTCGTGCGGATGTTCTGTACCCTCGTAGATGTAGAGGTTGTTCAGCAGGCTACGGCCAAGGGGACCCTTGGGCAGCATACCCTTGACAGCGTGACGGAGGAACTTCTCCACACCACCGTTGCGCTTGCGAAGCTCGGCGGGCGTCTGGAAGCGCTGGCCACCAGGATAACCGGTGTAACGGGTATAGACCTTGTCAGTCTCTTTCTTACCAGTAAATACCACCTTATCGGCATTGATAAGGATAACGTTGTCACCACAATCAACGTGCGGTGTGAAAGTTGGCTTGTACTTTCCGCGAATCAGCTTTGCTACCTTAGAAGCGAGACGACCAACGACCTGGTCTGTGGCATCGATCACCACCCACTCCTTCTTTGCTGTTTCCTTGTTCACGGAAAGAGTCTTGTAACTTAAAGTGTTCATTTCTTTTAATTTTACTACTAAAAAACAGTTTTACTTAAATAATGTACGCACATAAACCCACATCCGGGGTTAGTCTCCCGGCTGCAAGTCTAACGAGCGCCCCAAAGGGATAATCCCTGAGGGTATTTGAAACATTGATTCACGAACCACTGTGCCCGGCCAAAGACACCGCTATTCACACAACATCTCACGGGGATTCTAAGTCTCTCCCCAATAATCGGACTGCAAAGGTACAACTCTTTTACCTAACACATGCACGAGGAGA
Organism: Prevotella sp.; assembly: GCA_017547605.1. GTDB lineage: Bacteria > Bacteroidota > Bacteroidia > Bacteroidales > Bacteroidaceae > Prevotella. The sequence goes on along the minus strand of JAFYPG010000122.1, from coordinate 6,696 downwards.
GTCAAACGATTCGGAATTTATAGTATTTTAACTAAATTAACAAAGATTATGTACGATTTCTGTCACGTGACAGGCTGGATCACCCATAAGGCTATCCTTTCTCACCCCTATGGCAAAGCGCATTTTTGAAAGTTTTTGGAGGAAAAGGTTGTCTGTTCCACAAAAAAGTTGTAATTTTGCAGCCTAAAAATAAATAAGTACACTATATACGCATGCAAAAAAGCGTCATTGAATATCTTGTAAACTCTGCTGCAAAGCATCCACAGAAGATTGCCGTCCAGGACTCTATGGGCAGCATCACCTTCACGGAACTTCTCCGTTCGGCCTTCGTCATTGCCGATGTCGTCAAGGCACAGGGACTGTGGAAATCTCCGATAGGTGTCTATATCCCCAAGGGCTGTCACATGGTGCAAGCCTTCGCTGGCATCAACATGAGCGGCAACTTCTACGTACCACTTGACACGAAATCGCCCGACACCCGCATCCAGTCGATCCTAAAGGTACTGGAGTCGGAGGCCATCATCACAGACAAGGCCCACGAGCAACAGGTCAGACAGATGTGTGACAAAGCGGTGTTCGTGATAGAAGACGTGCTGGAGAACGAGCCCATGGCTGATGCGGATGCCAGCCAGTATCTGGCGGACCAGATAGATACAGACCCCGTTTATGCCATCTTCACCTCAGGTTCTACGGGCACCCCGAAGGGTGTGGTCATCTCGCACCGTGGCGTGATAGACTACATCGACTGGGCCGTTGGCAGGTTTGGCTTCACAAGTGACGCCGTGATCGGTAACCAGGCACCATTCTATTTCGACAACTCGACACTCGACATCTACCTGATGTATGCTACGGGTGCCACCCTTGATATCATTCCCGAGGTTCATTTCACCTTCCCCGCCCAACTCGTCGATTACATGAACGAGCATAAGATCTCGTTTGTGTTCTGGGTGCCCTACGCCCTCATCAACGTGGCTAACTACGACGTGCTGAAGGATCAGGAGATGCCCTACCTGAAAGACATCTTCTTCGCTGGCGAGGTGATGCCCAACAAACACCTGAACTACTGGCGCAGGTATTTGCCCCACTGTCGCTATGCCAACCTCTACGGACCAACGGAAATCACGGTCGATTGCACCTATTATGAGGTGGATCGTGAGTTTGCTGACGACGAGCCACTGCCCATCGGCAAGGCCTGTCGCAATAGTGGTGTGCTCATCCTGACAGACCAGAAGCGTGAGGCGGGCGTCAACGAGGAGGGTGAACTCTGCGTGCGAGGCTCGTCCTTGGCACTTGGCTATTATAACGACTGGGAGAAGACGCAACAGGCCTTCATCCAGAATCCGCTCAACAAGCATTATCCTGAGACGATCTACTGCACGGGCGATATCGTATATAGGAACGAGCGCGGAGAGATTATGTACGTAGGCCGTAAGGACTCCCAGATCAAGCACAACGGCTACCGTATCGAACTGGGTGAGATCGAGAACGCCATCCTCGCCAGCAAGTTGGTGGACAACTGTTGTGCGACGTACGACTTCAACAACAAGAAGATCGTTCTGTTCTATCAGGCAGAAAAGGAGGTGAGCAAGGGCGAGTTCCGCAAGGGTGTCGCCAACCGCATCCCCCGCTATATGATCCCCACGGACTACTACAGGGAAGATGCCCTGAAGCAGAACGGCAGTGGTAAGATCGACCGATCGTATTACAAGAAACAGATTAACGGGTAATCCTCGTCCATGACAGAAACGTTTAGCCATATTCCCGCTTCTGAGATACAGACGCTTGTCGCTGATTTCAAGAACACCCATCAAATCGTTCTCTCCAACTATTTCGGAGTGAAGGAGTCCGACGTTCATGAGATGCTTGTATCAGCCCAGACCCTGCTGCTGAGGAAAAAGGAGCACGATTTCCAAAGACTGTTCCTGCTGTCTTCCGACGAAGCAGAACTGGTAGCGCTTCTAAAGACACTTGACGACGAAGACTACGTCCTGAATATCCCCACGAAAAAAGGTATCGGCCAATGGGAGCAAGTGCTGTCAGAAGCCGGGTTCACCTTCCTCGCCCAATACGACAGATACTACAACCGCGAGATAGAGTATCGGGAGAGCGACATAGGCACCTTTGCCACGGAAGAAGATGCTGACGAGATCCTTGGACTGCTCTATGTTGATGAGTTCTCCATATACACTGACTACCTGCCCACCAGACAGGAACTGATCGAGATGATCAAAGAGGAGCGCGTCTTGGTGAACAAGGAAGCAGGCCACGTACTGGGTGTCCTGATTTTCACCTTGGAGGGCAAGAAATGCTATCTGAACATCTGGATCGACAGGAGCAAGAATGGACTGTATCTGCTCTTCGACGTCTATAACATCATGGTGGAAAAGGGCGTCAGCCTTGCCTATTTCTGGGTTAGGTCCGACAACAAGAAGATCATAAAACTGCATAAACTGACTGGGGCTGTTCCTGACGGCCTTAGTGATTATTCATTCATAAAACAAGCAAAAAGATGATGGAATTAGAAGAATTTGTTTCCCATTTTGCAGAGCAATTTGAAGATACAGACAAGTCAGAGATCATGCCCGACACCAAGTTCCACGACTTGGAGGAGTGGGGCTCGCTGGTTGCCATGGGAATCATTGCCTTTGTAAAGACCAAATGTGGCAAGACCATAACAGGCAAGGAGATCCGTTCTTGCGAAACGGTGGAAGACGTGTATCATTTAGTTGCTGGGAAATGATGAGTGACTATAACCCCTTCTCACTTGCAGGAAAGGTCATCTTAGTGACCGGTGCCTCCTCTGGGATAGGACGAGGCATTGCCATTGCCTGTTCCAAGATGGGTGCGACGATCATCCTCAACGGACGAGACCGTCAGAAGTTGGAAGCCACATTAGGACAACTGGAGGATGGCGAGCATCAGATCCTTCCTGCAGACCTGACAAACCCGTCGGCTGTCAAGGAAATGGTGACGGCCTTGCCACCACTCGACGGAATCGTCCATTGCGCAGGCATCGGTAACCGTACCCTTTGCCGACTACTGTCCGAGGAGACCGTCAGCCATGTGATGGACACCAATTTCAAAGGTCCTGTCCTGTTACAGCAGATGCTTCTGGAACAGAAGAAGATCAACAAGGGTGCCTCTATCGTATTCATGGCCTCTATGGCCTCCGTGTCGCCAAGTGTTGGACACGCAGCCTACAGTGCATCGAAAGGCGCCATCATCTCATACGCCAATTGTCTGAGCCTCGAACTGGCCCCCCGTAAGATAAGGGTCAACTGCATCAGTCCAGCCATGGTATGGACAGACCTGGTCATACAAGACGGCGTAGATGAAGAGCAGCTCAAGGAAGATGAACAGAATTACCCTCTGAAACGGTACGGGACTCCCGAAGACATCGCACATCTGGCCATTTATCTGCTTTCAGACGCCTCTTCCTGGATGACAGGGTCGAACATCAAGATCAGTGGAGGAGCAAACTAATCCGACTATGGCATATATCAAAGCAATATCCTACTATTTACCAGAACGCGTTGTAACAAACGAGGAGTTGGTGAAAGCATTCCCTGAATGGAGCGTGGAGAAAGTCGCCCAGAAGGTGGGGGTCAACAGCCGCCATCTGGCTGCCAGCGACGAGACGGCTGGCGATATGGCGGAAAAGGCCGCCCGCAGGCTCTTCGAGGAGTATCACATCCAGCCGGAATCCATCGACTTCCTGCTGTTGTGCACCCAAAGCCCGGACTATTTCCTACCCTCCACGGCCTGCGTCCTTCAGGATCGTCTGGGCATTCCCACAAGTGCGGGAGCCTTCGACTACAACCTTGGCTGTTCGGGTTGCATCTATGGTATGGCTATTGCCAAAGGACTCATTGCTGCAGGAATCGCCAAGAACATCTTGCTGTTGACAGCCGAGACCTACAACAAATACCTGCACCCTGAGGATAAGAGCAACCGTTCCATCTTCGGCGATGGTGCTGCTGCCTGCCTGATCTCGACTGAAGGTTTCGCAGAGATCCAGGACTTCGTCCTTGGCACCGACGGCAAGGGAGCAGACAACCTGATCGTCAAAACCGGTGCAGCACGTCACCTATTACCTACAGGAAAGAGTCAGGAAGACGATGAGGGTCATATCTGGTATGACGACTACCTCTATATGAATGGCGGAGCCATCTTCAACTTTACCCTTGATGCAGTGCCTGGGATGATCCAGCAGTTGCTGGAGAAACACCATCTCAGCCAAGACGACATCAACTATTACGTGTTCCATCAGGCCAACAAGTTCATGCTGAGTACGATCCGTAAGTTCTGCGTACTTCCCAAGGACAAATTCTATATCAACATGGAGGAGGTAGGCAATACGGTCTCTTCCACCGTACTCATCGGCTTGAAGGACTGTATAGAGCGACAGGTGATCAAACCAAATGACACGGTGATGATCGCGGGCTTCGGTGTCGGCCTCAGTTGGGGAGGAACGATACTAAAGTTCCAGGCATCATGAAGCACGCTGCCTGATCCAGTCGCTGGGGTTCATCAGAAGATGAAGCACCCTAAACCGTGAAAGGAACACCAGCAAGGCTGTGACGACAACGGCATAGATGAAAAGCGCCAGGTCGCTTTTGGGAATCAGGCCATGGGCGGTTGCCGGTTCCAAGATGCCCCGCGTCAGTAACGGATGCCAGATATAGACAAACAATGTCGCACCACCCCATCTGGCATATCCTGTGTAAGCCGATACCACTCGCATGACCAACAAAGCCACCAATATCGTTGACGGCAGGAAAATACACCTACACAGGAATCTGTAAAACGTCTCCGACAAACTATCGGTCCAATAAGGTATCGAGCCATATATGACGTATGAGTAAGTCTCCTGCAGGACAAATAAGAATAAACAGAACACTGCAAACAAGGCAGCGAGAGCCACGAAGAGGGGGATCTTATCAACGTACTTCCTGACGTCAATACCAGCAGTGTAATAACCTAACATGAAGAATGGCAGGTGCGTCAGTGTGCGTTGCAGGGAGAGAGGTTCCCCGACATTAATGAAACCTGCAGACAGACTGATGACGAAGCATGCGACAAGCACCAGACCGCGATGCGCCAGCCAACGCTCTGGAAGGTAATAGAGCATCAGTCGCCAAAAGACTAATGACAGCAAATACCACAGATGGTAGTTGGGTGTGATCAGATTCAGCCAACTCACCTCCTCGAAAAGTACGACATACAAGATCTGAAAAACCAAAAATGTCTCTAAAAAGCGCCAAATAGAACGCATATAACGCTTTCTGTCACGAATCTGTGAGAAACGCCCGGATATGAAAATGAACAGCGGCATGCTCGCCCCAACAATGATATTAAACACAGCCAATTTATAGCGACTGTAGTCTGCCATTGGCACGATATGGACATACACCACCGAGAAGATCAAGGCGAACTTCAGGGCATCCCAAAAAGGATCGCGCTTTGCTCCCACAGAAGCATTTGGCATCTCACTCATTTTCACTTCTACGTTTCTGACGTGCAAAGGTACTAAGATTTTAGGAGAATAAAGAAGAATTCCATATAAAATATGTCATATACCAAAAAAAAGTTGTACCTTTGCAGCGTCAAAAAAGGAGGGAAAGTATAGAATATGAAAGAAAAGATTGTGGAAATCCTGACCGACCTCAGGCCGGAGTTTGATTTCAATGAGGATGTGAACTTCATAGAAGAGGGCATGTTGGATTCTTTTGACGTGGTTTCATTGGTTGACGAACTGGAGAGTCAGTTCAATATCAAGATCAATGGTACCGATGTCATTGCGGAGAATTTCTCCAGCCTCGATAAGATTGAGGCCTTGGTCAAGAAAAGCGGAGCAGCATGAACCTGAAGTTTAAGAACAAGCAGATCACGGGTATCCTGACCATCCTTCCCAAGCGGGTCGTCACCTTCGAGGAGGAGATGGGGAACTACAATTTCCCTGAGAAGAAATCCCTGCGCCTGAAGAAGGTGATGGGCTACAACACCCATCGCGTCGCAGCCGAGGGGCAGTGCTCGTCCGACTTCTGCATCCACGGACTGCAATACCTGTTCGATAACGGCCTGCTCCAAAAGGACGATATCGATGCCCTGCTGTTTGTGTCACAGTCGCCCGACTATTTCATGCCGCCCACCAGCAACCTGATCCAAGGGCATTTCAATATGAAGCACGATATGATCTGCATGGACATCAACCAGGGCTGTGCAGGCTTCGAGATCGGTCTGATGCAGGCCTTCATGCTGTTGGAGCAGGACACTGTCAACAAGGTGGTGCTGATGAATGCCGACGTGCTCAGTCCGAAGGTGTCGATCCACGACAGGAACAGCAAACCCCTTGTCGGCGACGCCGCTTCCATCACCATCGTGGAGAAGACGGATGAGGAGAAGGACATCTTCGTCTCCGTCAAGATGGACGGTACAGGTGCCAAGGCACTGATCATTCCAGCAGGAGGCTTCCGCATGCCATGCACGGAAGAGACCGCCATCGAGCATGAGGACGAGGCAGGCAACTTCCGCTCGTTGAACAATCTCGTGATGCAGGGCGACGATGTCTTCAACTTCGTCCAGCGCGAGGTGCCCCCCATGATCCACGGGCTGTTGGAAAACGCAGGCAAGAAGGCAGAAGACATCGACTGGTATATGTTCCACCAGCCCAATAAGTTCATGCTCAACAAACTG
>JAFYPG010000121.1 GCA_017547605.1 Prevotella sp. | reverse complement strand
GGACTTGTCTATAACGGCAAGGCCCAGGAACTGGTGACAGCAGGTGTGGCTATTGATGGTGTGATGAAATACAGCCTGAATAATAAGGACTTCTCTACCGTCATCCCCACAGGGACAGATGCAGGCAGTTATAAAGTTTATTATAAGGTTGTCAATGAAGTATCGGGTATTGATACAAATGCAGGGTATCTGACCGTTTCCATCTGCGAGAAGTCTGTCGTGCTCTCCGTTTCGCTGACGGGCGCACCAGAGTCTGTGCCCTCTATTACGGTGACTGACGCAGAGGGTAATCTGATGCCTTCTGACAGTTATATTGTTGTGATTACGACTGCAACAGGCTTACCAGTGACGCCTGTCGGTAACAGACTGGAGGTGGGCGACTATGTGCTGACAGTCAAGCCCACAGGTAATTATACGGGACCTTCCGTCTCTATGTCTTTCCATGTCAGAAGAGCCTACTCGTTTGTCTTTACCATGAAGTCCGACCTCATCGGTGTCTGCCTGCCTTATAATAGGGATGTGCCCAACGGCTACCATGTTTACTATTTTGACAGGGTAGGAGAGGATGGCTATCCTGTTTTCAAGCGGATATTGGCTGATAAGCTGATAGGCGGTGAGCCCTACCTGTTGAAATACGTTGGATCGTCATCTGCTCGTGAGGGAACGCGTGGCGGTAGTACGCTCGACCTCTCGCCGAGCAATCTTGGGTTGATTGATATGTCTATCCAGATTAAGAGTCAGACGAATCAGAATATGGTCTTCACAGGAACCTTCGATGATATGACCAATACCAAGGCTCTGTCTGAAGGTGCCTATCTCCTTCAGGCCGACAATACATGGAGGCCTTTGGATAGCAGTATGGCATCCAATGGCGACGCTATCTGTTTGGAGGCCTTCCAGACCTATCTGCGCTTCAAGGACCGTACAACACCATATCCCTATATGACAGTTACAATGGTGGCCGCAAATGGTGATAATCCAGATCCGCCTTCGGCCATCGATGCACTCATCCTGGAAGATGAGGAAGGTCATCTGGAGTGGTATGATATGCAGGGCCGTCGCATCGAAGTTCCGCAGAAAGGTGTGAACATTCTCCGTACGGAAGACGGTAAGATGAGGAAGGTCCTTGTCAGAGACAAGCGATGATTTATTAAACAAGACAGGTTCTTTATGGCTGCAGGAAAATGGATAGGAGGATTTATCGGTTGGATGGCCGGAGGACCCTTGGGGGCTCTGGCAGGCTATCTGTTAGGTTCTTTGTTCGACTCCATGCTCGACGGGGTGAATACACCAGATAACTCTGGTACCTGGGGATCAGGTTCGCAACGTTCCTATCAGACCTATAACGAGGCTTATCAGCGGGCCTATCGCCAGCGGATGCAACAGGGAAACCGTAACAGTTTTCTCTTCTCACTGCTCGTGCTCTCCTCTTATATCATCAAGGCCGACGGTAAGGCCATGCACTCAGAGATGGAGATGGTGCGCCAGATGTTGCGCCAGAACTTTGGCAACGATGCCGTCACCCAGGGAAATGAGATCCTGAACAAACTTTTCGACGAACAGAAGCGCGAGGGTTGGCAGCAGTTCAAGCAGACTGTGCGCCAGTGCTGCGGACAGATCAACCAGCAGATGGATTATTCACAGCGTCTCCAGTTGCTGAACTACCTCGTGATGGTGGCGAAGGCTGATGGCAGTGTGCCCCAGAGCGAGATCACGGCCCTGAAGGAGTGTGCCCTGTGGATGGGTCTGCGCGAGAGTGAGGTCGATTCCATGCTCCATCTGGAAGGCAACACTTTGGAGGATGCCTATAAGGTGCTGGGTGTCAGTCCGAATGCGACAGACGAGGAGGTGAAGAAAGCCTATCGTAAACTGTCCCTCGAACATCATCCTGACAAGGTGGCAGCCCTTGGCGAGGACGTGCGTAAGGCTGCTGAGAAGAAGTTCCAGGAGATCAACGCCGCCAAGGATCGTATCTGGAAAGCCCGCGGACTATGAAACAGCCAGCGATTGTGATTCCTGAGGGTCTGCACGAGGTATTGTTGCATGCTTGTTGTGCCCCTTGTTCATCGGCCATCGTCGAGTGGATGCTCGCCAATGGCATACGTCCCACCATATTTTATTACAATCCGAATATCTATCCTCGTGAGGAGTACGAGATCCGTAAGAACGAGAGCAAGCGCCATGCAGAGAGCCTGGGCATCCGTTGGATCGATGGTGACTACGACCATGAGCAGTGGCGCGAGGGTGTCTGTGGTCTGGAAGGAGAGCCCGAACGGGGACGACGCTGCCAGCAGTGCTTTATCCTTCGCCTGACGGTGGCTGCAAAGAAGGCGCAGGAACTTGGAATCCCGTATTTTGCCACCACACTGGCCTCCAGTCGTTGGAAGAGTCTCGATCAGATCAATCAGGCAGGCCTTATCGCCCAGGAATCACTGAAGTCAGAGAGTAATCTCTCACCCCTAACCCCTCACCTCTCACCTCTATTCTGGCCCCAGAACTGGCGCAAGGGCGGTCTTCAGGAACGTCGTAACCAACTGCTGAAAGAATTTGATTTTTACAACCAACAGTATTGCGGTTGTGAGTTCTCTATTCGCCCTATTTAAGAAAAAACGAGGCTTAAAGTTTGCGAGTCTCGTTTTTTTATTGTACCTTTGCGCCCCAAAATAACAGATAATATGTTCGAGAATTTAAGTGACAGACTTGAACGGTCGTTCAAGATATTGAAAGGTGAGGGAAAGATCACCGAGATCAATGTGGCTGAGACCCTGAAGGATGTGCGCCGTGCCCTGTTGGATGCCGACGTGAACTTCAAGGTGGCCAAGACATTCACGGACACCGTGAAGCAGAAAGCCATGGGTATGAACGTGCTGACAGCCGTGAAGCCAGGACAGTTGATGGTGAAGATCGTCCACGACGAACTCGCCGAACTGATGGGTGGTAAGGCTGCCGAACTGAAGGTGGAGGGTAGGGCAGGTGCCCCTGCCATCATCCTGATGTCGGGTCTGCAGGGTTCTGGTAAGACCACGTTTAGTGGTAAACTCGCCAACCTGCTGAAGACGCGCAACCATAAGAAGCCCCTGCTCGTGGCCTGTGACGTGTATCGTCCTGCAGCCATCGAACAGTTGAAGGTGGTTGGACAGACCGTTGGTGTGCCTGTCTATTCCGAGCCCGACAACAAGAATGTCGTGGAGATTGCCAACCACGCTATCCAGGAGGCGAAGGCCAAGGCCAATGATGTGGTGATCATCGATACCGCTGGTCGTCTGGCCGTCGATGAGGAGATGATGCAGGAGATCGAGACCCTGAAGAAGGCCGTCAATCCCAATGAGACACTCTTCGTGGTTGACTCGATGACGGGTCAGGATGCCGTGAATACGGCCAAGGAGTTCAACGACCGTCTCGACTTCGACGGTGTCGTCCTGACGAAACTCGACGGTGATACCCGTGGTGGTGCTGCCCTCTCGATTCGTACGGTGGTGACCAAGCCCATCAAGTTCGTGGGAACGGGCGAGAAGATGGAGGCCATCGATGTGTTCCATCCTGAGCGAATGGCAGACCGTATCCTCGGCATGGGTGATATCGTCAGTCTCGTGGAGCGCGCCCAGCAGCAGTTCGATGAAGAAGAAGCCCGTAAACTGGAGAAGAAGATTCGCAAGAACAAGTTCGACTTCGACGACTTCATGGGTCAGATCCAGCAGATCAAGAAGATGGGTAACATCAAGGATTTGGCTGCGATGATTCCTGGTGTGGGTAAGCAGATCAAGGATCTGGACATCGACGATGACGCTTTCAAAGGCATCGAGGCTATCATCAACTCGATGACACCGAAGGAGCGTGCCAATCCCGATATCATCAACCAGAGCCGTAAACTGCGTATTGCCAAGGGCTCTGGTACGAAACTGGAAGACGTGAACCGTTTGATGAAACAGTTTGACCAGACACGTAAGATGATGAAGATGGTGACGGGTATGAACTCGTCGAAGATGGCGCAGATGGCCAATGCCATGAAAGCCATGAAGGGCGGTATGCCGAAGTTTTAGTGGTTAGAGGTTAGTGGTTAGAGGTTAGAAGTGAGAAGTTAGAGATATGCAGTTAATTGACGGAAAAGCAACGGCAGCGGCCATCAAGGCTGAGATTGCCGAAGAGGTTAAGGAGATTGTTGCTAAGGGTGGCAAGCAGCCCCATCTGGCTGCCGTATTGGTGGGCCATGACGGAGGATCGGAAACGTATGTGAAGAATAAGGTGCTGGCCTGTGAGGCCTGTGGCTTCAAGAGCACGCTCATCCGTTTCGAGGCTGATATCACGGAGGCTGAACTCCTGGCGTGTGTTGATAAGTTGAACAAGGACGACGATGTCGATGGTTTCATCGTACAACTGCCCTTGCCCAAACATATCGATGAGCAGAAGATCATCGAGGCCATCGACTATCGCAAGGACGTGGATGGTTTCCATCCCATCAACGTAGGTCGTATGGCGATTGGTCTGCCCTGCTTCATCTCAGCCACGCCGCTGGGTATCATCACCCTGCTGAAGCGCTATAACATTGAGACCTCTGGCAAGAAGTGTGTCATTCTTGGACGAAGCAATATTGTTGGCAAGCCCATGGCTCAACTGATGATGCAGAAGCAATATGGTGACGCTACTGTCACTGTCTGCCACTCGCGCTCGAAGACACTGAAGGAAGAATGCCGTGCAGCAGATATCATCATCGCCGCCATCGGCCAGCCCGACTATGTGACGGCCGACATGGTGAAGGAGGGTGCCGTCATCGTCGATGTAGGTACCACCCGTGTACCTGATGCTACCAAGAAGAGCGGCTTCCGTCTGAATGGCGATGTGAAGTTCGACGAGGTGGCTCCAAAGTGTTCCTTCATCACCCCCGTACCTGGTGGCGTAGGTCCTATGACCATCTGTTCTCTGATGAAGAATACCCTCGCCGCAGGCAAGAAAGAATACTACAAGTAATGACGGCCCAGGAGTATTACGAGCAGGGCAATGAAGCCCGCAAGCGTGGCCAGTGGCACGAAGCCATTAACAACTATATCCAGGCTATTGCGCTTGACCCCGACAGCCCCGCTGTCGAGGCCAAACGTATGCTTGACGATATCATGTCCTTCTACTGCAAGGACATGTATAATCCTTAAAGTTTAAGGATTATTTCGTTTTTTCCTTTTATATTTGGTCGTTCCAATATTTTTCACTACCTTTGCACTATATTCAGAACAGTCGCTGAATGTCAGTGCTAAGTATGATAGGTGAGTCGCTAACAATCTATAGGTACGCCCCTTCCCAATGGGGGTGACCCTATGATTTTATCTGTTAACATCGAGATAACTCTACTAACAAAGATATCATGGACGAAAAGAAAATCACCCTCGACGATCTCGAGGATTTATTAGAGGAAAGCGAGAGTCCTCGTTCGCGTCTGAACTTCGCAACCATTTTCACGCTGTTGGTGCTCAACTGGCAGTATTTCCTGTTCTCACTGATCATTTTCATCTGTGGGGCGTTTCTGTATCTCCGCTACACAGATCCCACCTACAAGGTGTCAGCCCGTCTGCTGATTAAAGATCAGGACAAGAAACCCAATACCAACCAGATGCTGTCGAACATGATTGATCTGGGATTCATGACCAATTCCTCTGGTATCGACAATGAGGTCGAGGTGCTTCAGTCGCGTGTTTTGTTGCGTGATGTGGTCAAGGAACTGAAGCTTTATTCCGAATATCGTCGTGAGGGCCGTGTGCGTGATGTGATCGTCTATGGCAAGCAGCCTGTCAATGCAGAACTCGACCCTGTTCATCTCGATAGTCTTGATAAGGCCTATATCGAAGGAGGTGCTATGTCCAGCATGAAACTGAAGATTTACCGTAAAGGCGCGAGTTATGTGGTCGAAGGCTCCATCTTCCAGGGTGGGGTAGAGTCGATCTTCTCCAAGAATCCCCTGTCGCTTCCAATTAGTTACAAGACACCCATAGGTACGCTGACGCTGACCAGTGCTCCGATTTATCAGCTTAAGCCGGATGAAGTCTATAATGTCACGATTCTTCCGCCGATGGTTGTGGCTACGAATTATCTGAAGGCCATGACGGTGGAGCCCACAGACAAGAGAACCGACATCGCATTGGTGACGCTGACTGACAAAAACATCCAGCGTGGCATGGACTTCCTCCGTCGCTTGGCCGATTGCTATAACCGTCAGGCCAATGCCGACAAAAACGAGATTGCCCTGCGTACAGAGGAATTTATCAATGACCGCATGGCGAAGATCAACGAAGAACTTGGCTCTACAGAAGGTCAGATTCAGAAGTATAAGCAAGAGAGCGGTATGACAGGCCTCTCTGTTGATGCCTCGCAGGCTGTCCAGATGTCCAACGAGTTCTCGGCCCGTCTTTCTGAGGCTAACTCCCAGATTCAGATGCTCGACTATCTCCGTGAGCATGTCAATAATCCTAAAAACAAATACCAGATCATCCCCTCTAATGTCGGCTTGACTGATGGCGCCTCCACGCAACTTATTGCCAGTTACAACAAGGCTGTGCAGGATCGTAACCGTCTGTTGACGGCTGCCAGCGAACAAGCGCCCCAGGTGCAGACACTGACAGAGACCATCGACGGTTTGGAGGCGAGCATCAAGACCGCCCTGTTGCAAGCGCGTCGTTCTGCTGATATCAACCGTCAGGGTATTGCCTCTGAGTACGGCAAATATCAAGGTCGTATCTCCAGTGCCCCTGTTCAGGAACGTGTGCTTAATCAGATAGGTCGTCAGCAGGATGTGAAATCAGGTGTCTATCTCCTGTTGCTCCAAAAGCGCGAGGAGAACAGCATCGCCCTGGCTGCCACAGCCGATAAAGGTAAACTCATCGATGAACCCCTGAACGAAGGTAAGGTCAGCCCCAAGAACCTGCTGGTTTATGCAGGAGCCATTGCTGCTGCACTATTCCTTCCTCTGTTCATCATCTGGTTGGTTGGTTTGTTCCGCTATAAGATCGAAGGTCATGACGATGTGGC
>JAFYPG010000120.1 GCA_017547605.1 Prevotella sp. | reverse complement strand
TACGCCTGGGCCGCCCTATCCTTTACGAAACGTATCAATCAAAAACAACAATAGTATGAGTGAGATTAAGAACTTAAAGCCGGAATGCATCTGGCGCAATTTTTACAAACTGACACAGGTGCCACGTCCCAGCGGACATCTGGAGAAGATTCAGCAGTTCCTGCTCGACTTCGGTAAGGAGGCTGGTGTGGAAGTATTCAAAGACCCTGCCGACAACATCGTGATGCGGAAGCCCGCCTCACCAGGCATGGAGAATAAGAAGGGTGTGATCCTGCAGGCCCACATGGACATGGTACCGCAGAAGACACCAGAGAGTACGCATAACTTCGAGACCGATCCCATCCAGCCCTGGATCGACGGTGAGTGGGTGAAGGCCAAGGGTACGACCCTTGGTGCAGACAACGGACTCGGTGTGGCTTCCATCATGGCCATCATGGAGGACAAGACGCTGAAGCATGGTCCTATCGAAGCCCTGATCACGGCCGATGAAGAGACGGGGATGTTTGGTGCCAATGCCCTGCCCGCAGGCGAGTTGAGGGGTGACATCCTCATGAACCTCGACTCCGAGACATGGGGTAAGTTCGTGATTGGTTCGGCTGGTGGTATCGACGTCACCGCCACCCTTGATTATAAAGAGGTGGAGACCGATGCCGACGATGCCGCTGTGAAGGTTACGGTCAAAGGACTGCGTGGCGGTCACTCCGGTCTGGAGATTCATGAGGGTCGTGGCAATGCCAACAAGTTGCTCGTCCGTCTGGTACGTGAAGCCATCGAAGAACTCGATGCCCGCTTGGCCAGTTGGCAAGGCGGTAATATGCGTAACGCTATTCCTTTCAAGGCCGAGGCCGTACTCACGCTGCCGAAGGAGAATATTGATGCCCTGAAGGAACTCGCCCAAGACTGGCTCGAGGACTTCACCGATGAGTATAAGGGTATCGAGAGTGGTATCGAGGTAATCTGCGAGGATGTGGAAACGCCGAAGATGGAGGTTCCTGTGGAGATTCAGGACAACCTTATCGATGCCATCTACGCCTGCCACGACGGTGTGATCCGCATGATTCCCAGTTATCCCAGTGTGGTGGAGACCTCCTCGAACCTCGCTATTATTAATATAGGTGGAGGTAAGGCCTCTCTCCAGATCCTGGCGCGCAGCAGCCGTGAGGACATGAAGGACTATATCGTAAAGACCCTCGAAAGTTGCTTCAACATGGCTGGCATGAAGGTAGAGACGGCTGGCAGTTATGGCGGTTGGGATCCGAACCCCGAATCCCCCATCCTGCACCTACTCCTGAAGGAGTATCAGGATCTATTCGGTGCTGAAGGCATCATCCAGGTAGATCATGCAGGTCTGGAGTGCTCCATCATCCTTGGCAAATATCCACACCTCGACGTGGTATCCATGGGTCCTACGATGAAGTCGCCCCACACGACTACCGAGCGTGCCCTCATCGAGACCGTCGAACCGTTCTGGACGTTACTGAAGAAGACACTCGAAGACATCCCCGAGAAGTAATGAGTGAAGAACTAAGAGTTAAGAATTAAGAAAAATTGTCGCTTGGCAGTATTTTTTTTAACTCTTAACTCTTAATTCTTAATTATTTGTTGTATCTTTGCACCCGATAAACCAAAGTTTAAACAAAATTATGGACGATTACCCGGCGGACAATTACGATTTGTAAAGGCGGGGGATGGCGAGCAAGGCTGCTAATCCCTTTGCCGCTAAAACCATTTCATTAACGAAAACAGGATTAGCACAATGAAGACTTTCTGGAACACCCAAGGCGGACTGAGCCAACTCACAGAGTGGCAGCCCAATTGCTGGATACAGGTGACATGCCCCACCGAAGAGGACCAGCGCGAACTCGAGGAGAAGTTTAACATCCCCGACTACTTTATGTCGGACATCAGCGATACCGACGAGCGTGCCCGTTATGAGTACGACGACGGATGGATGCTGATCATCCTCCGTATTCCCTACGTCAAGGAAGTACGGTCGAGGACCCCCTATACCACCGTGCCGCTGGGTATCATCCACAAGCGCGACGTCACCATCACCGTCTGCTACTACGAGACGAACATGATGATCGATTTCGTCAGTTTCCAACAAAAGCGCAATGAAGGCTTTACCGACCATGTCGATATGATCTTCCGCCTGTTCCTCTCCAGTGCCGTCTGGTATCTGAAGCGCCTGAAGCAGATCTCAATGCTCATCGACAAGGCCAAGCGCAACCTGGATCGCGAGGTGAACAACGAGAGTCTGATCGGTCTCAGCCGTCTGCAGGACTCGCTCACCTACTTCCAGACCTCCATCCGAGGCAACGAGACCCTGCTCTCGAAACTGAAGTTCAAACTACAGATCGACGAACTGGATGCCGACCTCATCGAGGACGTCAACATCGAGATGACCCAGGCCCGCGAGACGACCAGTATCTACTCCAACATTCTCGAATCGACGATGGACACCTATCAGAGTATCATCAACAACAACATGAATACTGTGATGCGTACGCTGACATCCGTCACCATCATCATGATGATTCCGACACTTATCACCTCTATGTTTGGCATGAACCTCATCAACGGAATGGAAGCAAAACCATGGGGATTTGTCATCGCCATCATCCTTTCGATAGCTGTTTCGGGCTGTTGTTGGTGGTTTTTCCGCCACAAAAGGCTTGTTTAGCATCTTTTAACTTTATATAAGGTATTATTTTTGACTTTTTTTAGTACCTTTGACCCCAAATGTGGTGATGCGACGCATCATAATACGAATGGTCAATAACTAAAAAAGTTAAATGATGAACTCTCAAGACAATGCCCTTGAACAGGGTCAGAATGAAGTAATCCAGGAAGAAGTAACTCAGGCACCTGTAGAAGAACCAGTGGCTGAGAGCACTTCTCAAGTAGAAACCCAAGAAGCCGCAGCCCCCGCAGAAGCAGAAGCTGAGGAAGAACAGCCACGTAAGGTCTATGAGACCAAGGCAGAGATCCTTGAGCGCGTACGGGAGATTGCCCATGGCGAAGAGGCTCCCCAGAAAGACGAGGTTGACTATCTGAAAACCGCTTTCTACAAGCTGCACATTGCTGAGCGCGAGGCCAAGTTGAAAGCCTACATCGACGGCGGCGGTGATCCAGAAGCCTACCAGATCACACCCGATGAGCTCGAAGAAGCCTTCAAGGCCGAGATGGGCATTATCAGGGAGAAACGGGCTAAGATCTTCAAAGAACAGGAAGCAGAAAAACAGGAAAACCTCACCAAAAAACTGTCGATCATCGATAAGATCAAGGCGATGATCACGACCCCCGAGGAGGCCAATAAGAGCTATAAGGAATTCCAAACCCTTCAGCAGCAATGGCGTGAGATCAGGAACGTGCCCGCTGAGAAGGCCAGTGAACTGTGGCGTAGCTATCAGTTGTACGTCGAGCAGTTCTATGATATGCTCCGCCTAAACAGCGAGGCCCGGGAACTCGACTTC
>JAFYPG010000013.1 GCA_017547605.1 Prevotella sp. | reverse complement strand
TGTCGGAGATTGCCCACAAAAAAGGTGTACCCCTGATAGCCGATACAACCATTGTGCCGTTCTCGACCTTCCATGCGAATGAGTTTGGAGTCGATATCGAGGTAGTCAGCAGTACGAAGTACATCTCAGGCGGCGGCACGGGTCTTGGTGGTCTGCTCATCGACTATGGCAAGTTCGATTGGTCGCAACACCCCTCGCCAGTCCTACAGGCTCGCACGAAGCGCGTTGGCAAGAAACTGGCATTTACGGCTCGTGTAAAAACGGAGTTGGTAACGAACCTCGGTTCGTTGATGACACCGCAGGCCGCCTATATGGAGACGTTGGGCCTTGATACGCTCGACATCCGTTTCCGTCGTCAGGCAGAGACCACGCTGTGGCTCGCCAAGCAGTGTCAGCAACTGCCAGAAATCAAACGCGTGAATTATACTGGCTTAGAGGATAATCCTTTCCATGCGCTCTCGGAGGCGCAGTTTGGCCCATTACCTGGTGCCGTCTTCACCATCGACCTCGAATCGAAGGAAGCAGCCTGGGCGTTCATCGACAAGTTGCAGGTCATCCGTCGCGCCACGAACCTCTTTGACCGCAAGTCGCTAGCCATCCATCCCGCCTCGACCATCTTCGGTCTCTTCACCCCCGAGCAATGTGCGGAGATGTCCGTCCCAGATACCACCGTCCGCCTCAGCATCGGTCTTGAAGCCGGTGAGGATTTGCTGGAGGATATTCAACAAGCGGTTAAATAAAAAAGTGAAGAGCAGACTCTTCACTTTTTTGTTAGATATAGAATTCTGATGGATCTATTAACCCCGCACGGAGCGCGTATTTCACCGCTTCGTGCGCTGTGTTGATGCCCAGTTTGCGGAAGATGTTCTTACGATGCGTGGTGACAGTGTGAATGCTAGAGAAACGTTCCGCAGCAATCTCCTTGGTGGTTTTACCCAGTGCGATGGCTTTCACGATCTCCGTCTCTGTTGTCGTCAGAACACTGGTGGTCTCCTCTTCCTGCTGCTGGGTGATGATAAACTCCAATGCTCGTTGACTGAGATAACGTGTGTGCCGGCTAACGGCCTGCAGGGCCTCACGTATCTCGCTTATCGGACCATCTTTGAATACTACGCTGAACTGATGAGAGGAATACACCACACGACGGATGAACTGAGGTGTCAGTTCATCACTGATGAGTATCCACTCCGACAGACTGAAACGTTCGGCTATGATGAGCAGTTGCTCCTCGTCAGCAAAATCAAACAGGGTATAGTCTATGAGCACGACTGCATCCTCGTGTTCCTTCAGCAACTCTATCAGTCCTGACCTATCTACAGAACGAAAGATGGCACATCCCTCGTCGCGTTTCAATAGGCTCTGGAGTGCATATCCTGTCAGTTCCTGATTATCTGCAATAATATAATGTCTCATACGCGTCGGTTTCGAATGATAATTACAGAATTAAAAGTGATCTGTCAAATCTTTCGCAAGGTTTGACAGATTACCTTAAACAATATTGATATCAGAGATTAAATCTTGTCGAGTGCCTGTGCGAGATCATCGATGATGTCGTCGATGTGCTCAGTACCGATGCTCAGGCGAACGGTAGCAGGTGTGATGTGCTGTTCTGCCAGTTCCTCGGGTGAGAGCTGTGAGTGAGTGGTGGTGTAAGGATGGATCACCAGGCTCTTCACATCGGCCACGTTAGCCAGCAACGAGAAGATCTGCAGGGCATCAATGAACTTCCAGGCTTCTTCCTGTCCGCCCTTCACTTCGAAGGTAAAGATGCTGGCACCACCATTGGGATAGTACTTCTGATAGAGTTTGTGGTCGTGATGACTCTCCAGTGCAGGATGATGAACAGCTGCCACCTTCGGATGCTTGCTGAGGAACTCCACCACCTTCAGGGCATTCTCCACATGGCGCTCCACACGCAGACTCAGTGTCTCTACACCCTGCAACAGGATGAAGGCGTTGAACGGAGAGATGGCGGCACCAGTATCACGCAGGATGACGGCACGGATGCGGGTAACGTAGGCTGCTGCACCTACAGCGTCGGCAAACACGATACCATGATAGGAAGGATCTGGCTTGGCCAGTGTGGGGAATTTGTCGGGGTTGGCTTTCCAGTCAAACTTACCACCATCGACGATAACACCACCAAGGCTCGTGCCATGACCACCGAGGAACTTCGTAGCTGAGTGAACCACGATATCTGCGCCATGCTCCAACGGACGGATCAGATACGGTGTACCAAACGTATTATCCACGATGAACGGGATACCATGCTTATGAGCCACAGCAGCCACACCTTCGAGATCAAGCACGTCGCTATTAGGATTACCAAACGTCTCGGCATACACTACCTTCGTATTCGGTTGGATGGCAGCATCAAGGGCCTCCAAGTCGTTCACATTAAGAATGGTATTGGTGATGCCCTGTGTAGCCAGTGTGTGGGTAATCAGGTTGTACGAGCCACCATAGAGGTTGTCGGCAGCAACGATATGGTCGCCTGCCTGAGCGATGTTCTGTAGGGCGTAGGTGATAGCAGCAGCACCAGAGGCCACAGCCAGACCAGCCACACCACCCTCGAGGGCAGCGACGCGGTCTTCAAACACACCCTGCGTAGAGTTGGTCAGACGACCATAGATATTACCTGCATCGCGAAGACCGAAACGATCGGCAGCGTGCTGTGAATTACGGAACACATACGATGTGGTCTGGTAGATGGGAACGGCGCGCGCGTCGGTAGCGGGGTCAGCCTGTTCTTGGCCTACATGCAGTTGCAAAGTCTCAAAACGATAATTCTTCTTACTCATAATCTTGTCCTTTCTTTTATTTTAATTAATGTATTATCTTTTGTCTTCTGAACGAAGCGTATTTGATGTTTAATGTTTCTGGGTGCAAAGGTACGGAGTTTAGAACAATCCACCAAATTTTAGTCGATATTCGGAATATACAACTACAAATTACTGTTCGTACGTTATTTCTTTCTGATTCAGTCTATCAAACCGCCCTCAAACAGAATAATATTCCGAAAACGCACATTTAAATACTGAAATATAGTCATTTTCCAGTAAGCCAGATTTTGTTGAAACGAAAAAAACGTTTA
>JAFYPG010000119.1 GCA_017547605.1 Prevotella sp. | reverse complement strand
GTATCGAAGGAGTTCCCCGTGGTGGTGTCTAAGTTCATGACCGAGACCAAGGAGATTGAGTTCGACGCCGTGGCCGACAAGGGCGAGGTGGTTGAGTACGCCATCTCCGAGCACGTGGAGTATGCTGGTGTGCACTCTGGTGACGCCACAATGGTATTCCCTGCCCAGAACATCTACTTCTCGACCATCCGTCAGATTAAGAAGATCGCGCGTAAGATTGCTGCCGAACTGAACATCTCTGGTCCGTTCAATATCCAGTTCCTGGCCAAGAACCGTGAGGTGAAGGTTATCGAGTGTAACCTCCGCGCCTCCCGTTCGTTCCCCTTCGTATCGAAGATCCTGAAGCGCAACTTCATCGAGACGGCTACGAAGATCATGCTCGACGCCCCCTATCAGCGTCCTGACAAGAGCGAGTTCGACATCGACCGTATCGGTGTGAAGGCCAGCCAGTTCTCCTTCGCCCGTCTGCAGAATGCCGACCCCGTGCTGGGTGTGGATATGAGCTCTACGGGTGAGGTTGGCTGCTTGGGCGACGACCTGAACGAGGCTCTGCTGAACTCACTGATCGCAACGGGTTACTCCATTCCTAAGGATGCCGTCCTGATCTCCTCCGGTGGTGCCAAGGGTAAGGTGTCTCTCCTGGAGCCCGCCCAGCAGTTGGCCAAGAAGGGTTACACCATCTACGCTACAGGTGGTACGGCCAAGTTCTTCAACGACAACGGCGTGAAGGCGGTGGCTGTCGCATGGCCTGACGAGGATGGCGACAACAACGTGATGGATCTCATCTCGCAGCATAAGGTGGGTCTGGTGATCAACGTTCCTAAGAACCACACCAGCCGTGAGCTGACCAACGGTTACAAGATCCGTCGTGGTGCCATCGACCACAACATTCCTCTGATGACCAATGTCCGTCTGGCCAAGGCCTTCATCGAGGCCTTCACCGCCATGAGCCTCGACGATGTGAAGATCAAGTCCTGGCAGGAGTATAATGCTTAACGACGAGTATAAGACCATCAAGACCGAAGGCGAGGGCTACTACACCGACAAGCGTAGCAAGTTCCTCGCCTTCGCTCATCATGTCGAATCCGTCGAAGAGATCAAGGAGATCCTCGCCGGCTATCGCAAGAAATACTACGATGCCCGCCACGTCTGCTATGCCTATATGCTTGGTCCTGAGCGCACGGAGTTCCGTGCCAACGACGATGGCGAGCCCTCCAGCACGGCTGGCAAGCCCATCCTCGGACAGATCAACTCACAGGAACTCACGGATATCCTCATCGTCGTGGTGCGCTACTATGGAGGTGTGAACCTCGGCACCAGCGGTCTGATCGTCGCCTATCGCGAAGCCGCTGCCGATGCCATCGCCCACTGCACGATTGAGACGCGCCAGGTGGAAGAGGTCATCACCTACACCTTCGCCTACCCCCAGATGAACGACGTGATGCGCATCGTCAAGGAGATGAACCCGCGTATCGTCTCACAGACTTACGATAATACCTGCGAGATCCGTCTCAGCATCCGCCAGTCGGAGGCCGAGACCCTCAGAAACAAACTGTCGAAACTGTCCTTCGAATAAGCGATATGTCTTTCCTCAACAGAAAATACCCGTTCCCACAGAGCAGTCACTGGCTGAGAGACTGCGCCATCTACTGCGTCATCGTGTTCCTGATACTCTACCTGTTGCAGCCCTTCGGGTTCAGCATGTATCAGGGCAACAAACTGCTGTTAGCCCTGCTGTTCGGGGCTGTCACCTTTGGTTGCTGTCTGGTCTATGGATTCGCCGAGCGGGCCCTCATTCAGCGTGCCTCACCTTGGCGTATCTGGCACGAGGCACTGTCTATATTAGCGATGATCCTGTTTATCGGCATCTGCAACTTCCTGGTGTGCTCAGTGGTGTTTGACTTCCCAATTACACTCGGCTCCTTCCTGATGTTCCTCTACTGGACGCTGATTATCGGTATGATCGTGACGGTATGCTCAATCAGTCTGAGTTATTACCGCTACCTGCGCAACCAGTTAGAGACGCTGCTCGACAAGACCACGGATCAGCAGACGGGCATCGTCATCACCATCCACGACACCAACGTCAGGGGCAACGACCTGCAACTGCCCATCAACGACCTACTGTATATCGAGGCCCAGAAGAACAATGTGGCCGTGAGTTACATGAAGGACGACAAGATTGCCACCACGGAACTCCACACGACACTCAGTGCTGTGCTCGACGACCTGAAGGCGTATGAGAACATCTTCCAGTGCCACCGCTCGTTTGTGGTGAACCTGAACAATATCACCTCGGCCCAGGGCAACTCCAACGGCTACCAACTGAGGCTGGGAAAAGGTACGACGATGGTGCCCGTTTCCCGTACCTACGTACCCAAACTCAAGTCGTTTATCGCTTAGTCACTCATCCTTTTTCTTAGTCATTCGTCCACTGGCATAGTCTTCTGTCAGCCGTTTTAGCTGTCTGTCACAGGAATTTGGAAGATATCATTTCTGTGTCTATCTTTGCAGCATGAAACAACGACTGACACATATCATGCTGATGCTGCTCATAGCCATAGGTGCTACCAGCCAGACCACCATTTCAGGTATCGTCACTGACGGACGCGAACCGCTCGTGAGTGCCAATGTATATATAATAGGTACGATAGACGGGTGTCTGACGGACTCGTTAGGCCACTTCTCTTTCCAGACCACGAAGACGGGCGAACTGACGCTCCAGGCGAC
This sequence comes from Prevotella sp., assembly GCA_017547605.1. Taxonomy (GTDB): domain Bacteria; phylum Bacteroidota; class Bacteroidia; order Bacteroidales; family Bacteroidaceae; genus Prevotella. Next base: position 2,624 of record JAFYPG010000119.1, on the reverse strand, counting down.
GTTCATCGGCTACGAGGACTACACCCAGCCTATATCTATTCTCTCACCCCTCACCACTAACCCCTCACCTCTGACCATCCGGATGCGCGAGAAGGCGACGGCCATCGACGAGGTGGTGGTCACCGCCAGCACCTACAGTTTCGGCAAGAGCGACAACTTCAAGACAATGGATGCCCTCGACGTGGTGATGGCCGGCAACTCGTGTGGCGACATCGTGGCCGCCCTACAGACACTGCCAGGCACACAGAAGGTTGGCGAAAGCGGCAAACTCTATGTCCGTGGCGGCGAGAGCGACGAGTGTCAGACATTTATCAACGGCATGCACGTGCTCGTGCCCTATACCACCACGGCGGAAAACAATGCCTCGCGCGGACGCTTCTCCCCCTTCCTCTTCAAGGGCATCAACTTCTCGTTGGGCGGCTATGGCGGCGAATACGGTCAGGCCCTCTCCTCCGTACTGCCCATGGAGACCACCGATATGGCCACCGACGATAAGTTCGGCGTCAGTGCCTCGCCCTTGGACTGGAACATCGGCGGCACGAAGGCTTTCCGCAAGAGCAGCCTCTCGTTCAACACCACCTATACCAGTATGGCCCTCTACAACGCCCTCTTCCCTGACCGCTGTGACTGGACACGTCCCTATCGCCAGTTCTCCGGTGAGGCACAATACAAGGCCAACCTCTCCACGGCCAGCGTCCTGAAGACCTACGTGGGCTACGACCTCACCTCCTTAGGCCAGCAGATCGACGGGCGTAGTCTCTCGCTCATCGAGCATAACATCTACGCGAACGCCACCCTCAAGTCCAATATCGGACGGGGCTATACGCTCTTCACGGGCATCGCCAACTCATCCATGCTCAGGAACATCGACGATGCCCAGGTGCCAGGCGACCATTACCACAACTTCCGCAACGAGATCCACCTGAAGGCGGAAATCAGAAAGGTCTTCTCGCCCGTCATCAAGCTATCAGCAGGGGCCGAGGATTACATCCGCCACAGCACACTGACCTACGACATCAGCCACTACCGTCTCAACTACCATCTGCTGGCCGCCCATCTCGACGCACAGGTCAGGCTCCTGCCCCATCTGTTCCTCAACACCTCAGCCCGTCTGGAGAACGCCACCTACGACGGCCAGTGGCTGCTGATGCCCCGTGCCACACTGAGTTACGTGCCCAATAAGCAGTTCCAATTCTCAGCCATGCTGGGCCGATACAGCCAGACGGCAGACGATGAGTACATCGCCCGTAGCGGGGAGCACCTCTCTCAGAGCACCGCCGACCACGCCATCCTCAGTCTGCAGTACACCAGCGGCAAGACCCTGCTGCGCATCGAACCCTATTACAAGAAGTACCGCCACCTGCCCCTTTTGTCTGACGGCACCTGTACGGCCGACGGCTATGGCACCAGCCGGGGACTCGACATCTTCCTCGAGAACCACTCGCTCGTCAGGAACCTCACGACCACCCTCTCCTACTCCTTCAACGACTCCGAGCGCCTCTACCTCGACTACACCAGTCCACGCACGCCAGGCTATGCCTCGCGCCACAACCTCCGTCTGACGGCCAAATACGCCATCGGCAAACTGATCTTCGGTCTGGCAGAGTCGTATGCCAGCGGCCGCCATTACCCTCAGGCCACTACACCTTATTATAATAGTATAGATGCCAACATCACCTGGCTGGCCCATCCCAAGGTCATCGTCTATACATCGCTCAACAATATCTTCGGCCGCACCAACGTCTTCAGTTACAAGACCGACGGCACCACCGTCACAGCCACCCGCGACCGTTTCTTCTATATCGGCATTTTTGTTTCACTTAAAAATAACAAAGCGTATGACATCTCAAATTTTTAAATCGTGTGTGCTCGCCATCGCACTCTTCCTGATGGCTCCCGTTAGTATCAACGCCCAGCAGATGCCCATGCAGGCACTCGTCGGCCAGTCGCTCAGCAAACTCCAGCAGGATCAGCCAGAGACCATCCTCAACTGCATCGCCGAACTGAAGCGCATCGAGACGATGTTCCCCGACAGTGTCCTGCCCAAGTACCACATGGCCCTGCAAAGTCTCAGCTACGCCGTGACGAATCCCCAAGCCCCACAGACGGAGAACCTGCTGACAGAGGCCGCCCAGACCATCGACCAGATGGAGCAGATGACTGGCGCTGACCTCTCCGACGTCTGCACCCTGCGCGGCTTCCTCTACATGGTACGCATCGTACAGGATCCAGCCCAGAACGGCCAGCGTTATTACATCGATGTGATGACGAACTACGAGAAGGCCCTGAAGATCAATCCCGACAACGCCCTCGCCCAACAACTGCAACAGAAGTTCCGCGAAGGCATGCAAAGTGCCATGAGCAAATAGTGACCAACGGGGGCGTGCTTGTTTCCTGACTGAGGAAATTGCGTTTTCTCAGTCAGGAAACAGCGTTTTCTAATAAGGAAAACATCGTTTTCTGCCTTAGAAAACGGATTCTCAGTGATTTTTGGTTATCAAGCATGGCCAAATGACGATAGTCTTTGCCCCATGCAGGTATCGCGTGATGGTTTTTATTATTATACCTTTGAATTTCGCCTTACAAAGGTACAAAATTTTGCGCAGATTTCCAAATTTTTAGGC
>JAFYPG010000118.1 GCA_017547605.1 Prevotella sp. | reverse complement strand
TGCGTCCTATATGAATTCCAAACAGATGCCGAAGGATTCTATTGCCCGCGTGCTGAATCAGGTGCTTGCCCTTGCTCCCGATTATGCTGCCGCCCGTCTTCAACTGGTAGGTTATGCTTGGGAGGCCGAGGATATGGATAAGGTAATCACACTCTGTCAGGAGGCCCGTCAATATAACCCCGACGAGATGGCTTTCTACTACTATCAGGGCATCGCCTATTATAAGCGCGACAGTCTGGATCAGGCATTGTCGGCATTCCAGAACGGTATCGGTGTCATCAACGATAATAGTAATCCGGATATTGTCTCGGACTTCTATGCCGTGATGGGCGATATCCTCCATCAGAAAGGTCTCGCGGAAGAGGCTTTCGCAGCCTACGACTCCTGCCTTCAGTGGAAGGATGATAATATCGGGTGCCTGAACAACTATGCCTATTACCTCAGTGAACGTGGCGAACGGCTGAGCGAGGCGGAGGAGATGAGCTTCAAGACCGTGAAGGCAGAGCCCAAGAATGCCACCTATCTGGATACTTACGCCTGGATACTCTTCATGCAGGAGCGCTATGCCGAGGCGAAGATATATATTGACCAGGCCCTTCAGAATCTGGAGGACTCGCTTGGCAATGAGGTGATTGTGGAACATGCGGGGGACATCTATGCCCAGAACAAGGACATGGACCGCGCCCTCTCTCTCTGGCGTGATGCTCAGCAGAAGAAACCTGAGGATCAGCTGCTACTTAGAAAAATCAAACTTAAAAAATATTTGAAAGAATGAAATGGCTTAGTTTTGTAAGAGTTGCCGTATTGGCGCTGCCGTTAGTGCTTGTCTCTTGTGGCTCCCACAAGAAAGTGGTTCAGACCTCCACGAACATGACTCCTGAAGTGAGGGATAAAGTGGATTTCCTTACAAAGGTGAAGGAGAATGCCCAGACAGGGAAGTTCCTAACATCCAAAGTAAAATTCTCTGTCGAGGTGGGACAGCAGAAACTCACGTTGACGGGAAATCTGAAGATGAAGCGCGATGATGTGATTCGCCTGCAGTTGATGGCCTTCGGATTCGTGGAGGCTGGACGTATTGAAATGACGAAGGACTATGTGCTCATCATGGACCGTATCAACAAACAGTACCTGAAAGCCCCGTGGATGTCTGTTGATTTCCTGCGCAACAGCGGACTGAACTTCAATACGATCCAGGCTCTCTTCTGGAACGAACTGTTCAGACCGAATCAGGTGTCATCAGATAAGGAGAAGACAGACTCGTTGGCTTCCTATAGCATCCTCGCCAATGGCGACGATATGATCGTTGGCCTGGAAACTGGTAAGATGGACTATAGCTGGCTGGTGAGCAGGGAGGCAAGACTGATCCGTATGGCCAACATCCTGTATAAGGATCGCTTCAATGGTAATACCCAACTGAACTGGGACTATGACCAGTTTGAGAAGTTGAACAAGAATCTCTATCCCCATAAGCATGCAATCTCGCTGACAACCCCCGAGAAGGAAGTGAAGTTAGGTATGACCTTGAACTATATCGGGGCAGAGACGGAATGGGAAACGCGTACGGAGATCTCCAATAAATACCGTGAGGTGACTGTAGATGAGATCCTGCGCCGTTTCATGGCTTTATAATCATAGATGAAGAGACTTCTTGTCCTTTGTATCTTAGCGTGTTTGGTGGCAGTCGTTCCTGCTCAGCAGCCTAAAAGAGGCGCTGCTCAGAAGAAGACGACTACCACCAAATCTCGTGCTACCACACAAAAACAAACGGCTAAAAAACAGCCTGCTAAAAAACAGCCTGCCAAAAAGCAGACCACCAAAAAGAAGACCACAGCCAAGCAGCCGGCTGTGACTGTCAAGAGTTTGAAAAACGAACAGCAACAGGTACGCCAGCAGATTAAGGAACAAGAGCGGCGCCTGCGAGCCAACGAGGCGGATGTCAAGAAACGGCTGCAGAAACTGATGGTCATCACGAATGAGATTGCCGATAAACGGAAGACTATCGACACCATCCGCCATGATATTACCCGTCTGGATACGACGATCCATGTGTTGGAAGACCAACTCGTTGTCTTGGGAAAAGAACTTGACGAGCGTAAACAGCGTTTCGTGAAGTCCATACGGTATATGCACCGTAACAGGAACATCCAGAGTCACATCATGTTTGTCTTCAGTGCCAAGAATCTCTCGCAGATGTATCGTCGTATGCGATTTGTCAAGGAGTATGCGGCCTTCCAACAGACGCAGGGCGAGGCCGTGAAGTCGATGCGCGATCAGGTGGCAGAGGCCTATACGGAACTGAGGGCCACGAAGAAACAGAAAAGCGCCCTGCTGATCCGTGGTGAGGAAGAGAAAAGATCACTGGAGAATAAGCAGGTGGAGCAGCAGAATGTGGTGAGTTCCCTGAAAAAACAGCAGAAGACCATCCAGAGCATCATCGACAAACAGAAGAAACGCGATGCGGAGTTGAATGCCCAGATCGACAAATTGATTGCTCAGGAAATTGCGCGTGCCAAGGCCCGTGCAGAGGCGGAGGCTAAGCGGAAAGCCGCTGAAGAGGCCGCCAAGAAACGCGCTGAGGAACTGGCCAAGAAGAAAGCCGAGGCGGAGGCTGCTGCCCGTGAGAATGCCCGACGTATTGCTGAGGCTAAGGCTAAGGAAGAGAAGGCCAAGGAAGAGGCTAGGGCCGCCGCTCGTAAGAGTGCTGCCGAGAAAGCGGCTGCAGAGAAGAAAGCCCGTGAGGCAGAGAAAGCCCGTAAGGATGCAGAGCGCAAGGCAGATGCTGAGCGGAAAGCCCGCGAGCGCGAGGTGGCTGAGGCCAAGAAGTCGGCAGAGACTAAAAAGACTACCGATGCGAATTATCTGGTTTCTTCGGAAGACCGTCGCCTGAGTGGCAACTTCGAGAGCAACAAGGGGCGCCTGCCCATGCCGATAGCCGGCAGTTATCAGATCGTACACCGTTTTGGTACGAACACCGTTACTGACGTGAAGGGGCATGTCACACTGGATAAGAAGGGTATCGACATCAAGGGACAGCCAGGTGCACAGGTGCGGGCGGTCTTCGATGGAGAGGTTTCGGCCGTGTTTGGCTATGCGGGGACGACGGTAGTTATCATCCGCCACGGCAGTTATCTGTCAGTCTATTGTGAACTGGCGTCCGTGAGTGTCAGCCGTGGCCAGAAGGTGAGTGCCCGTCAGACAATCGGAAAAGTCGGCTCCGACGGACTGATGCAGTTCCAGTTACGAAATGGCAACACGAAACTGAACCCAGAACTCTGGCTGAGCAGATAGGTTAGAGGCTGAGTCCCTCTAACAGATAGACGTAGGTCTCGATGGCCTGTTCAATCTCGGAAATTCTAATGAACTCGTCAGCCGCATGCGAACGGCTCGACTCACCGGGTCCCAACTTGAAGGAGGGGAACGGCATCAGTGCCTGGTCGCTCAGAGTGGGAGATCCGAAAGGCTTCTTTCCTATCTCCAGACATCTCCTGACCAGTGGATGCTCTACGGGGATGCTTGATGAGTGCAGACGGAACGAACGGGCGCGCAGTTCGCACTTCGTCATCTTCTTCTGCAGGAAGTTGAACAGGTATTCGTTCTGATAGAACTCGTTCGTGCGTACATCTATTATAAAGTGGAACGTGTCAGGGATGACGTTGTGCTGTGTGCCGCTCTCTACCACCGTCACGGTCATTTTCGTGGGACCGAGCAGTTCACTCTCTTTACGGAACTTATAGTCGCGCAGCCACACCAGATCGTCCAGTGCCTCATAGATCGCATTCACACCCTCATTCCTGGCGGCATGACCAGACTTGCCGTGGGCATAACCGTCGATCACCATCAAACCCTTCTCCGCGATGGCGGGCTGCATGCCAGTTGGCTCTCCCACGATGGCGACATCGACCTTGGGGAGTAGGGGCAGCACCCGACTGAAGCCATTCGGCCCTGATACCTCTTCCTCTGCTGAGGCCACCCAGAGGAGGTTATAGTTCCTCTGACGGTGCAGCAGGATACGGTAGGCCTGTAAGGTGGCGACAAGACCACCGCCACAGTCGTTTGCTCCAAGTCCATAGATCAAATCGCCCTCCTGCGTGGGGGTGAAAGGATCGCGTGACCACGAGGCCACAGGTCTGACGGTATCGATATGGGCATTCAGCATCACCGTGGGACGGTTGTTGTCCCAGTCAGGACAGCCCACCCAGAGGTTATTGCCTTCACGTCCGTGGGGCAGGTCCCAGTGGTTCAGATATTCCGACAACTTATCGGCAGCAGAAGTTTCTTCCTTACTGACCGAAGGGATGGCGATGAGCTCTTTCAGCAGTCTGATGGCATCGTTGGTATAGGCCTGTATCTCCATTTTGTTTAGTTTTTAGTTTTCCGTTTTGATAAGATCACAGAGAGTCCCATCGACAGTGCGAGCAGACCGAAGATCACGGCCAGCGAGATCGTGGTGGGTATTTCGATGTCTTTCAATTCCAGTAGCATCTTCACACCTACGAAACTGAGGATGACGCCCAGTCCGTATTTCAGATAGGTAAAGTATTTGGCCACTGCCGCCAGCGCAAAGTAAAGGGCGCGTAGTCCGAGGATGGCGAAGATGTTCGATGTCAGCACGATGAAGGGGTCATGGCTCACGGAGAACACGGCTGGGATGCTATCCACGGCGAAGGCCACGTCCGTCGTCTCGATCACCAGTAGGGCAATGAAGAGTGGCGTGGCCAGACGCTTGCCGTTTTCCACGATGAAGAACCTGTCCTCGTGCATCTGATCCGTCACGGGAAAGAATCTCTTGAAGATCTTCACGAAGATGTTCTTTGAAGGATCCACCTGTTCGTCGCCCTGATGGCCGAACATCTTGATGCCCGTATAGATCAGGAACACACCGAAGATGCCGAGGATCCACTCAAAGCGTACAATCAAGGCCGTACCTGCGAAGATAAAGATGCTTCTCAGTATCAGGGCGCCGAGGATACCCCAGAACAGCACCTCGTGCTGATATTTCCTTTGAACACCGAAAAACGAGAAGAGCATCAGGAATACGAACAGATTATCCATCGACAGCGACTTCTCGATGATGTAGCCAGCAAGGAACTCCATCGCCATCTCGTGCGAGTTGCCAGGGTAAAAGAAATAGATGCCTGCGCAGAACAGCAGCGAAACACCGACCCAGACGGCTGTCATCTTCATGGCCTCGGAGATGCTGACCTCATGCTGTCCGTTCTTGCCAAACGACTTTAAGTCGATCCACAGCATCACGAGCACCATGACGTAAAACAGGATC
>JAFYPG010000117.1 GCA_017547605.1 Prevotella sp. | reverse complement strand
GCATCTGTATTGATGTTAAAGTCGATGGAGCCATTGACAATATAGTTACCACCCTCATTATCCTTGAGAGTCACCGTGGCCTTGCCTGCCGATATGTTATTGGAATACTCTATAGTGTATTCCGATGCAGACACGACAGCATCACCATCCTTCACCATCACAGTAGGTTCTTTCGCCGTACCGTCATAAATGAAAGAGGACGGGGTTAAGATAATCTCAGGATCCGACAAAGTTTTGGGAGCAATCGTGACATCCACGGAGCCCAACTCACTATCATCATGATTGCTGTCGCCTACCACCTTATAATAGACAGTATATTTCTTGGCATCTATTCCTGTAGGAGGCTCCGCGGAATAGTTACTGCGGCTGAGACCATAGTACAACGTACCACCCTCGGCCTTGCCGGGCAAAATCAGTTCCTGTGCCTTACCATTATACACAAGATCCGTCTTCGCCGTCGGAGGCGTGATGCCTGAAACAGCAGAGAGAATCACGAAAGTCGTTGAGCCATTGACCATATAGTTGCCGCCAGCCTTATCGGTGATTGTGACCATGGCTGTGCCGACATTCGTGTTGTTGGAAAAACCTACGGTATATTCCGACTCTGGCACCACGATCTCACCGTCTTTCACCGTCACCTTCGGCTCCTTCGCCTGACCGTCGTATGTAAAACTCGAAGGATTCAGGTTGATGGCGGGATTGCTCACCGTCTTGGGATTGATGGTAACAAAGAGCAGCACAGGATCCCTGTCTGAATGGTTTTCATCGCCTTTCACCCTGTAATACACCTCATATTGTTTGGCATCCTGTCCTTTGGGGATGTTGGTGGAGTAATTTTTGTTATCAAGGCTATACTCCATCGTACCTCCGACAACATTACCCGCCATCACCAAGTTCTGTTGGGCCGTATTATAAATGAGGTTCGACATGGGCGTGGGGGGCGTAACTCCTGGCTGTTGAGGGACGATGCTGAAATATGTTGTACCACTAACGACATAGTTACCATTGGGATTGTCTTTCAGGGTCACCGTAGCCTTGCCAGCATTGACGTTATCCTTGAACTCCACCGTATATTCCGAGGTGGGAATCACCGTACCGCCATCTCTTACCGTCACTGTAGGAGTCTTGGCCGTTCCGTCGTAGTAGAACACGTCCGTACTCAGGAGGATCTCTGGACTTGTCAGGGGTTTGGGTTTGATGGTAACAGGCAGATAAATATAAGGACTATCTGTACCATTACCAACGTCAGTGTGATTGGCATCACCTATCAATTTATAATATGTCGGATAATCCTTGGCCTCGGTACCAATCAGTGCCGAAGTGGAGGGCGAGAAGTTCGTTCCATCGGTACTGTAGTAGAAGGTACCATGGCTTGTACTGCCCGCTGTAATCAGTTCCTGAACGCCCATGTTATAGGTAAGGTCCTTGGCTTGGGGCGCAGTATAAGTGGGAGCAGCCTTGAGGATCGTGAATGTACCGACACCACTCACCGTATAGTTACCACCAGGATTGTCTGAGATAGTCACCTCAGGCACATCTCCGACATTGACATGCTGATCATCGTAAGTAACGGTATATTCCGAGGGATCGATCACCGTACTGCCATCCTTCACCGTAACGGTAGGCTTTAGGGTGGAACCGGTATAGGTAGTTGCGGGTATCTCTATGGTTGGAGAAGTCAACGACTTGGGGTCGATGGTGAAAGTGGCCGTTCCATTAACGGCATAGTTCTTACCTGTCTTCTCCGTAACGGTCACCGTAGCGGTTCCTGCATTAATATTATTCGAATAACTGACATTGTAATCACCAGAATCTAACTGATAATTACCATCATTTACTATCACTGTCGGAGTCTTCGGATTGCCATCGAAAGTACAAGTTGTCGTTTCCAACGAGATGGCATCAGACCCCAACGGCTTCGGGTCAATCGTCGCTGTGAGACTGCCGACAGGAATCCAAGGATCATAACTACCAATATCATTATAACCAGTTTTACCTTTTACACAATATTGGATAGTATAAGTACCTGCTTGTGTTTCCTTAGGATTATCATCCAAAAGGGTACCGTGGGAGAAATAAAATAATCCACCATCAGTATTTGTATAATTTACAAGTTTCTGAGGACTACCATTATAGGTGAGTGGTGAGATCACCGTTGGAGGGTCATAGACATAAAAGTCCCTTCTGCTCACAAAGCCATCTGGAGAAGTAGCCCTCACATAATAATGGCCGGCAGATGTGGGTGCCGTTGTTGTATAGGTTGCATCACCTGCTGAATAAACTTTATATTCATACTTCACGCCAGAACCACCCATAATGTTTAATAAGGGATTGGTGGATGATGTGCCTGCAGTACCTGCCATCCAACCCGTTACATCTACAGAAGTGTTGAACAGTTTCAGATAGGCGACGTTTCCACCCTCGTTCACTTCCCATGGTTCGGGATACCCATCCACCCCAGGATTACTCACATTCAAGAGTTGGGCTACACTAAGAGGATTATCTGAAGCCTCTGCCCCTTGCTGTTGATAGGTAGGAGTAGTGCCGAAGGTTCTTGTATAGAAACTATGGGGAACATAACCTTGATATAAAGGACAACGGGAAAATGTAGCACTACCCGTTTCACTCATCGTTATTTCTAATGGAGAAAAGAAACTGTTCTTTATAGTACAAACGTCATGACTATCCCCATAACCACCCACAAATCCGCCACAACTGTTGGTATTGGGACCAAGCAACTTGCCGTTAAATAAACAATTATCGATGGTAACACCTCTGGTTTTTCCTACTATACCTCCATGATCGCCTTCACCATTTACTTCTGAATCAATTGTGACGGAGACCACACAGTTTGAGATAGTGGTATTATTACAGAATCCGGCAATTCCAGCAGCAAATTTCTCATTAGCGACAATAGTACCCGTTACTCTCAAATTTTTGATGGATGCACCAACAACATAATAAAATGGAGACGAATAAGGTCCACCACTTGTATAGTTTATATTGAGTGTGTGACCTTTACCATCAAAATGACCACCAAATTGAACATTTGATCCTGACGTTATCCTTATATTCCCAACACTGATGTCTGATGATAATTCTAAATATTTATTTTCATAAGAATTACCACTATTTACTGATGAAACAAAGGATTCCCAGTCTGCTGTACTTCCAATCTTATAGGGATTTCCTTGTGATCCATCCCCATCTATCGCATAGGCACGATGATTGCCACCAATAAGGCCTGCCGTCATGAGGATGACAGCCAGCAGTCTAAGGATGGTTTGGTGCTTCAGTTTCATCGCGTGCCTTATTATATTTGGGGACAAAGATACAAAAAATCTGAGATTATCAACATTTTCTCCCCCTTTTTTTGAAAGACTGGCGCAATTTCTATGTCTTTTTGATCGCTTCAAGAATGTTTTGCTGGATAACACCGTTGGTGGCCACGACGCTATTGCCCTGCGTAAAATCGTCAGAGCCTTGGTAGTCTGTCACCGTGCCGCCAGCCTCCATCACAATCAGACTGCCTGCCATAAAGTCCCATTGGCCGAGATACTGTTCGGCATAGCCGTCGAGCCGTCCTGCTGCCACCATACAGAGTGCCATCGCTGCAGAGCCACAGGCACGGATGCTGCCCACATGGCCATAGAACGTATCAATGAGATGATTAATGACAGGCTTATAGGCTTCGCTGTTGTAGGGATATTGGAAACAGAGCAAAGCATCCTGAATCGACTGATTGCTGACATGCAAAAGTTTGCCATCAAGGTATGCCCCACCCCCTTGCCAGGCGTAGAAACACTCATCGGCACAGATCTCATAGACCACACCAAGTAGGATCGTATTTCCCTGTAGCAGGGCGATACTGACGGCATAAGGCGGATACCGATGGATAAAGTTCGTGGTACCATCAAGAGGATCCACCACCCAGCACAGGGGGACAGGCACGCTGTGAGGTTGGTTCGACCTCACAGTACTCCTGTCCCCCTGTGCGGTGCCTTCTTCCGTGATAAAGCCCGCCTCTGGCAACAGTTCGCGCAACGCACTGACGATCAGTCGTTCAGAGCCTTTATCAACATACGACACATAGTCGTGGGCATGCTTACGCTCCACACTATCAAGGGAGAACTTCTTGCGTTCCTCCCTGATATACTCACCCGCCTGACGGGCAATCTTGCACACGGCCCGTGTGCAAGATTCTAAATCAATCGTTTGTTCCACAAAGATAGCCTACTTCTTAAAGAACGAGGCAATCCAGAGGATGATAGCAGCACCGATGATGGCTGTGGCAAGTTGGCCTAAGATACCTCCCCAAGAAATACCCAGCAGGTCAAACAACCAACCGCCGAGGGCACCGCCAAGGAGACCAAGCACACAGTTTACGATGATGCCGAAGCCACCACCTTTCATTAACTTGCCAGCGCAGAAGCCAGCCAAACAACCTAAAAGAAGTGAAATGATAATACCCATAGTTATATTGTTTATTGGTTTGATGCTGCAAAAATAAACAATTAATTTGAAAGCGCAAAAAGAAATGCTTATTTTTTGCGGTCAGCGAGATACATACCCGTCAGGATAAGCACAGTACCAAGGAGGAACCAGACGGTGATCTGTTCGTGGAGCAGCCACCAGGCAAAGATAATGGTGGTGATGGGGTTGAAATATACCCAGTTGGTAGCGACGACGGCACCGAGTTTGCTGATCACCCAGTTCCACGTCACATAACAGACCATTGAAGCAATGACACCCAGGAAGAGCAGGTTCCACAGCACCTCAGGGCGCAGGAGCACTTCCATTGACGGGAAACCTGGCACGAAGAAATAATAAGGTATAATCGTGAGGAGGCCATAGAAGAACACTTTCCGTGTGATAAACAACGAGGAATAGCGTTCCGTGGCTGGTTTGATTAATAAAGAATACACCGCCCAACAGAGACAGGCCGCAAAAGCCAGCATATCACCTAAGGGCGAGAGATGGAGCACGAAATGGCCGTTGAGTACCACCACAGCCATTCCCAGACAAGCAATGACGGAACCCAAAGCCTGCAGTCTCGAGACACGCTCCGAATGGCGATAGACGATGGCAAAGAGCAGCATCGCAAACAACGGACACGAACAGACAATCAGTGAGGTGTTCGTGGCCGTGGTAAAGAGCATCGCCGCATTCTCAGCCAAGAAATACACGGAGCCGCCCGTAATGCCTAAGACCACCATCAACAACTCGTCCTTCAGGGATTTGCAGAACAGACGGAAGCGATGTCTGGAGAGAGCAAAAGCCAACAGTAAGATGTAGGCGATGATAAAGCGGAGGGTGAATATCTGCGCAGGCGACAAGCCGTTCTGGAGCAGCATCTTCGTAAAGACAAAGGTGCTGCCCCAGATGGCCACCGTCACGAATGCGACGAGATGATAGCCTAAATTATTGCTTTTTGATTTCAATATCGCGTTTGACGTTATTACGGATCTTCGTGAGATAACCCTTCATGCCATCAGCATCCTTGTTATCGATGATCTCCAGCAGTTCCTTCAGTTCCGTACGGATCTGCGACACCTGATCGTGGGTATAGGGGTTGAAGAGGATTTCCTGCAACAGATAGTCATCCTCGTTGAGCACACCCTTGGCGATGCGCATGTGACGCTTAAAGGTGGTACCAGGTGCGTCCTGATGCTTCATCACAGCGGCAAACACGAAGGTCGAGACGAAGGGGATACTCAGCGAGTAAGCCACCGTCTTGTCGTGCTCCTCAAACGAATATTCGTAGATGTTAAGTCCAAGTTTCTGATAGAGGTCCTTGAAGAAGATACGTCCCATGTAGTCACCCTCGCTGATGATGATGGCATTCTCCTCAGAGAGTTGCTGCAGATTGGCGAAGGTAGGACCGAACATCGGGTGGGTAGAGACATAGCGCATGCCCGTACTCTCGTAAAACTCCTTCAGATCGGTCTTTACAGAGGCAATATCACTGATGATACACTCCTTGGGGAGATGGGGAATCACCTCCTTAAATACGGGAATCGTGTATTTCAGTGTGACGGCATTGATGAGCAACTCGGGCTTGAAAGCCTCAATCTCCTCGTAGGTGGTAAAGCGCTGGCAGTTGTAGGTAAACCGCATGCGCTTGGGGTCTTTCTCAAAGACCGCCACCTCGTGCTCAAAACTCAGCAGGTCGATGAAGAAACTTCCCATCTTTCCTGCGCCCATAACTAGAATTTTCATTGCATTCAAATTCTTTGGGGTTAGAGATTACCTCAAATACTCCAATTTTTCTGGGTTTACCAGCATTTCTCTAACCACTAACCACTAACCACTAACTACTTATTGATGATTTCTATCTGCTGACGGACACTCTCCTCATGGATATTCTCAAAGACGTGGGCGACGAACTCTGGATCCATGCCACAGAGCGAACCCTGGGCACCACGCTTGTTCAGGATCTCATTGTAACGATTGGCCTGCAGCACCGTCATGTTATGCTCCTTCTTGTACTGGCCAATCTCACGACACACTTTCATACGCTTGGCGAGCAGGTCCATCAGTTGGTTGTCGAGTTCGTCGATCTGCTTACGCAGTTGGGTAATGCCCTCCGTGGATTGTTTCTCGTCACGGATCACGAGCAGCGAGAGGATATAGTCGAGCACATCAGGCGTCACCTGCTGCTTGGCATCGCTCCAAGCCTTGTCAGGATCGCAGTGACTTTCCACAATCAGACCGTCGAAGCCCAGATCCATGGCCTGCTGACACAAGGGTGCTACCAGTTCGCGACGACCTCCGATATGTGAGGGATCACTGATCAGTGGCAGTTCAGGAATACGACGACGTAACTCAATGGGAATCTGCCACATAGGCGCATTACGGTAAATCTTCTGTTCGTAACTGGAGAAGCCGCGGTGGATGGCACCTAAGCGCTTCACACCTGCCTGGTTCAGACGCTCCAAAGCACCTATCCAGAGTTCGAGGTCAGGGTTCACAGGGTTCTTCACAAACACAGGCACATCCACGCCTTGTAGGGCATCAGCAATGGCCTGCATAGCAAAAGGATTAGCCGACGTACGGGCACCAATCCACAGGATATCGATGCCATACTTCAGAGCCAACTCCACATGCTCTGGCGTAGCCACCTCCGTAGAGACGAGCATCTTGGTATCTTCCTTCACCTGCTTCATCCATTTCAGGGCAGGTTCGCCATGACCCTCGAAACCACCTGGCTT
>JAFYPG010000116.1 GCA_017547605.1 Prevotella sp. | reverse complement strand
GCCAGTGTCACGAGTTCATCGAGGGGCAGTCCGCAGAGTTGGTTCAACAGCATCCGCGAGAGCACCAGACCGTCGTTCACCTTCGTCAGCGTCATCTCCGCCTCGTTCACCTTTACATCGACGCTCAGACCATCGCTCTTTGTGGCGACACCCTCGTCGATCATCTTGTGGACATCGGTATCGAACTTCTTCACCAAGTCAAGGTAACTCTCTGCAAGTTTCTTCTTGTGGTAGAGCGAAACTACCTGCCAATAAGCCTGGTCTATTTTATAGATGGTGGCCTGACGACGGGCGTTCATCGAGTTCTCCGCCAAATCTTCACTGAGGTCGGCCATCTTGTTCATCGCGATGATGCTTCCACCCATAAAGAGCGGCTGTGTCAGCATGATAGAACCAGCGAAGAGATTGCGGGTATCCGTATCGAAGGCATCCACGATCTCCTGACCTAAGGCATTCAGCGAGGCCTGGATTCCCTCCATCGTACCATTCATATTCGTCTGCAAACCAGCCATCATCTGCTGCACTTCCTGAGGAGGAATGCCCAGTTTTACGAAGGCTGTACCCAACTGTGCCAGCGAGGTCTCGAAACCAGCCAAACTGGGTTGCATGCTACTCACCATAGTGGTTCCAAGCTGTGGAAAAGCCTCTTTCTGAGCATCACTCAGCAGCGAAACCGGTTTGCTGGTGTACTGATAGGTGCCAACGGCATTCACGTGAGGCAGGTACTTCGTACGAGCCGACTTCCTGAGGTTGGCGGCCACGTCCTGCTTCAACTTGGAGACGCCCAACTGCTTGTTGTTGCGCAGGGCCATCTGCCGACAACTGTCGAGCGAGAGTACCCTCTGAGCCCCCACTGAGAAAGGTAAAAAGGTAAAAAGGTAAAAAGGTAAAAACCATCTTACCCAACCTTTTACCGTCCTTAATCCTTTCCTGTTCATTTCTATTTATTATTTTTACCTTTTTACTTTCTTACCTTTTACTTAAACGAGAACGTTCTCGATCCAATCATATTCCCATCGGCGAAGATGCTGACACGATAGTCGCCAGCCTCCAGCATCTGGGTTACATTCCAATAGACAGTCACAGGTGTTTCCTCACCCGTATATTCAATGGTCTTCTTGGCAGAGCAATCCAAGTTGCGGTTCTCGTAGGCAAACGTCCCCCCTCCTTTTAGGGTATTGCCACCAGGATTCTGGATACGCACATAGATGGTACGGTTGCCATTCGAAGCCGTCACATTCTTAGTGATCACGAAGTTGACCTTCATCTGTGTGCAGTCCTTCAGTTTCTTGGCATCCTTACCATGCTTGTTGAGCGCCTGCATCTGGATATTTGTCGCATCGAGTTGGGCAGCAATAGCCACCTTCTCCGAAAGCGAAGCCTTCTCATGGCTCAGTCCTGCCACCTGGGCATTACGCTGCTCGAGTTCCGCATTCACACGGGTGTTCTCTGCTTTCAGGTTTTCATTCAGACGGTTCAGCGAGTCAATCTGCATCACATAGTCACGCAACACGGCCCTCACTGTTGCCAATTCCTTCTTCAGCCGAGCGATCTCACGGGCATCCGAAGCCTTCACACGCTTGAGTTCTTCCAAAAGTTGTTGGGTCTTCATCTGCTCCTGCGTCAACTGCTCCACGATAGAGTCGTTGTTGATCTGCGTCTTCATCTCGCTGTATTGTAAGGCGAAGCGTTCATATTCGTTCTCCATCTCCTGTTTGTCGAGTTCGGCCAGTTCCTGCATGTCCTTATTTACCTGTTTCTGCTCCTGCAGACTCAGGAAGAGCCACGCCACCCCGCCCAACAATGCCAGGATCACGATGATGAGTGCTACAAAATATCCTTTCTTCATGCTATCTTTATCGATAAACTGAGTGCAAAAATACGTATTTTGTCAGAATTAACAAAAGATTTCCCAAAATCTATGCCCTAATATGCAGATTTTTAAGATATTTACCGAAAAATAGAACAAATTTAGCAAAACATTCCACCTATCTTTATAAGACGAGCAAAAAAACAAGCAAAAAAGTTGGAGGTTTGAACAAAATCCTTTATATTTGCAAAAGTTTATGCTACGCCTATGAACAGAAAAGGATTCCTTTACAGGATCTTCGACCTCTATTACGACGGTTTTCGGAATATGCACCTCGGCAAGACGCTGTGGGCGATTATCCTGATTAAACTGTTTATTATCTTTGTCATTCTCAAGATATTCTTTTTCCCCAACTTCCTCAAGCAACATGCTGGCGGTGATGAAGCCGGTTTTGTGGCAACGGAACTGACGGAACGCGCCCAGTAAACAATAAATCCTAAACAATAAACTAAAAACTTATGTTCAACAACCTATTCTTAGACATTGATGCCGGCATGATCGACTGGTCGAGAGCGCAATTCGCCCTCACGGCAATCTATCACTGGCTCTTCGTGCCCCTGACGTTAGGATTAGCGGTCATCATGGGCATTGCTGAGACCAAGTACTATCGTACGAAGGATGAGTTCTGGAAAGACACTGCCAAATTCTGGCAGAAACTCTTTGGCGTGAATTTCGCCATGGGTGTCGCCACAGGTATCATCCTCGAGTTCGAATTCGGAACCAACTGGAGCAACTACTCCTGGTTCGTGGGCGATATCTTCGGAGCCCCGTTGGCTGTCGAGGGTATCGTGGCCTTCTTCATGGAATCGACCTTTGTGGCCGTGATGTTCTTCGGCTGGAAGAAGGTATCACCAGGTTTCCACCTCGCTTCCACCTGGCTCACAGGCTTAGGTGCGACCATCTCCGCCTGGTGGATCCTCGTGGCTAACGCCTGGATGCAATATCCCGTAGGCTGCGAGTTCAACCCTGACACCATGCGTAACGAGATGGTGAGTTTCGCAGAGGTAGCCCTCTCGCCCTTCGCCGTCTCGAAGTTCTGTCATACAGTGACCTCTGCCTGGATCATCGGTGCCATCTTCTGTGTGGGTGTCTGCTGCTGGTATCTGTTGAAGAAGCGCAACACCAAACTGGCCATTGAGAGCATGAAGATCGGTGCTGGCGTAGGTCTTGTAGCAGCCCTATTGGCTGGTGCTACAGGTCATAAGTCGGGTATGGACGTGGCTGAGGTTCAGCCCATGAAACTCGCTGCGATGGAGGCACTGTACGATGGTGGTAACGAGGTAGGTCTGAAGATCATTGAGGGCATCGAACTGCCTTACGGCTTATCCATCATGGCCACCAACGATCCTCAGGGTTATGTGCCTGGCATTAACGACATACTGAATGGTTATACTGACAACAATGGTAAGGTAGAACTCTCTGTCGATGAGAAGATCGAACGAGGCAAGAAGGCCATTGAGGCTCTCGCCAACTATCGTCAGGCAAAGTTTGCCTCCAGCGACGACGGTACGGCTGCTGCCTACAACCTCAGCATACTCAAGGAGAACATGCCCTACTTCGGCTATGGTTATATCAAGGACAAGAACGATGTGGTACCTCCTGTGGCCGTGAATTTCTGGGCCTTCCGCATCATGGTGGGCGTTGGCTGTCTCTTCATCCTCTTCTTCGCCGTCGTGCTGTTCATGGTCTATAAGAAGGATATCACCAAGTTACCAGCCTGGCACTACTGGCTGGCCATTCTGCTGATTCCCTTAGGCTATATCGGCTCTGAGTGCGGCTGGCTCGTCGCAGAGTTCGGACGCCAGCCCTGGACCATTCAGGACATGCTGCCCACATGGGCT
Source organism: Prevotella sp. (assembly GCA_017547605.1). Classification (GTDB taxonomy): domain Bacteria; phylum Bacteroidota; class Bacteroidia; order Bacteroidales; family Bacteroidaceae; genus Prevotella. The sequence goes on along the minus strand of JAFYPG010000116.1, from coordinate 755 downwards.
GCTGTCAGCGACCTCCAGTCTTCGAGCGTCATCATCACGTTCTTCCTCTTCCTGGTTCTCTTCACCACGATGCTTGCCGTCGAGATTAACATCCTGCTCAAACAGATTAAAAACTATCAGTCATGACATACGAATTCTTACAGCACTACTGGTGTTTCGTCGTATCACTCCTTGGTGCGATATTAGTATTCCTATTATTCGTTCAGGGTGCCAACTCCGTGGCCCGTTCCTTAGGCTATACGGAAGAAGGGCGTCGCCTTGTGTATAACTCCACAGGCCGTAAGTGGGAGTTCACCTTCACCACCCTCGTCACCTTCGGAGGAGCCTTCTTCGCATCGTTCCCCCTCTTCTACTCCACGAGTTTCGGAGGTGCCTACTGGCTCTGGATGATCATCCTCTTCACGTTCGTGCTCCAGGCTGTCAGCTATGAGTTCCAGAACAAGATCGGCAACTTCCTCGGTCCCAAGACCTTCCAGTTCTTCCTCACGCTGAATGGCATCGTCGGACCACTATTGTTGGGCGGTGCCGTGGCCACCTTCTTTGAGGGCTCGAACTTCATCGTCGAAAAGAACAACCTGATCGATGCCACAGCCCTCACCCCCATCATCTCGCGCTGGGCGAATGCCTCCCATGGCCTCGATGCCCTGCTCAATCCCTGGGTGCTCGTCTTTGGTTTCGCAGTGGTTTTCCTAGCCCGTGTGCTGGGCATTCTCTATGTGATGAACAATGTGAACGACGAGGATATCCGCTCACGT
>JAFYPG010000115.1 GCA_017547605.1 Prevotella sp. | reverse complement strand
TTCCGCTTCGGCTTCTTCGGAATCGGTAATCCCGCTATGCCTGGTGTGCTCCTGTTTATCCTGTCGTGCATCGTCTATGGTGTGGCCTTCGACTTCTTCAACGTCTCGGGTGGTATCTTCGTGGATCAGGAGTGCGAGCCCAGTATCAAGGCTTCGGCACAGGGACTCTTTATGATGATGACCAATGGTGTCGGTGCCACGGTGGGTACGTTGGCGGCTGGAGAGATCGTAAACTACTACTGTTCCTGGCAAAACGGATTCCTGCAGGGCGACTGGACGACCTGTTGGTTTATCTTCGCTGCCTTCGCACTGGTGGTTGCCGTATCTTTTGCCTTGGTGTTCCACCCGGAGAAATCTAAATAGGATATGAAAGAGAGCCGATACTTCTACGTGCCTGGTGCCGCCCAACAGAATGAGTTGCCTCCTGATGAGGCGACGCATGCCACGCGTGTGCTGAGGCTGAAGGAAGGGGATGAGATCTTCCTGATGGATGGGGTAGGCTCTTTCTTCAAGGCTCAGATAACAGTAGCGGCTACCCACCATTGCTATTACGAGATTCTGGAGCGACAGCCCCAGCAGCCACAATGGGAGGGACACTTTCATCTGGCCATCGCGCCTACGAAGATGATAGAGCGCATGGAGTGGTTGGTGGAAAAGGCGACAGAGGTCGGTGTGGATGAGATTTCCTTCTTGGACTGCGCCTTCTCTGAGCGTAGGATCGTGAAACTGCCGCGACTCGACAAGATTGCCGTCTCTGCCGTCAAACAGAGTCATAAGGCCTGGAAGCCTGCGCTCAACGACATGGAGACGTTTAAGGCGTTCATGGAGGAACCCCGTTCCGGACGGAAATATATCGCGCATTGCTATGAGGAGGTACCCCGCGTGAATCTCTTCGATGAACTGCGGAAGTCCTCGGAGGAGAAAGACGTCACAGTGCTGATAGGTCCTGAGGGCGACTTCTCCATCGACGAGGTGAAACTGGCGGTGGCGAATGGCTACCAGTCCGTGGATCTGGGCAAGAGCCGTCTGCGTACGGAGACAGCAGGACTGGCTGCGGTGATGATGATGCAACTTGCACAACAACGATAATTATTTAAAAACGACAAGAATATGACTGACGAGAAAATCATGTCAACCATCAAACCTGATGGTGAGTATTGGCAGCCGGAATTAGAGACCATGCCAAGAGAGCAACTCCAGCAGTTGCAAGTTAAGAAACTTAAGGAGTCTATCAACATTGCCTTGAAATCGCCCTTCTACAAGAAGCGTCTGGGCGAAGCAGGCATTACGGCCGATTCTATCAATACGGTCGATGATATTCGTAAGATTCCCTTCACCACGAAACAGGATCTGCGTGACAACTATCCTTACGGACTTGTTGGAGGTAATCTGGACGATGCCGTACGTATCCACTCTACCAGTGGTACGACGGGTAATCCCTGTGTCGTAGTTTACTCCGAGCACGACATCTGCTCATGGGCCAACATGATTGCCCGAAACCTCTATATGGTGGGCTGTCGTAAGAGTGATGTGTTCCAGAACTCCAGCGGTTATGGTATGTTTACCGGCGGACTTGGTTTCCAGTATGGTGCCGAGTGGTTGGGGGCTATGACAGTTCCTGCAGCAGCAGGTAACTCCAAGCGTCAGATCAAGTTCATCAAGGACTTCGGCACCACCGCCCTCCATGCCATTCCCTCATATGCCATCCGTCTGGCTGAGGTGTTTAAAGAGGAAGGTGTTGATCCTGCAACCACCAAACTCCGTACCCTCTGCATAGGAGCAGAGCCCCATACGGAGGAGCAGCGCCGCCGCATCGAACGGATGCTGGGAGTAAAGGCCTATAACTCTTTCGGTATGACGGAGATGAACGGTCCTGGTGTGGCTTTCGAGTGTAAGTATCAGGAGGGTATGCACCTCTGGGAGGACAACTATATCGTGGAGATCGTGGATCCCGACACCTTGGAACCAGTGCCCGACGGTGAGATGGGTGAGATGGTGCTGACGACGCTCGATCGTACGATGATGCCTATATTAAGGTATCGCACGCGCGACCTGACCCGTATCATTGCCGAGCCGTGTAAGTGCGGACGTACCCACCGTCGTATCGACCGTATCAAGGGCCGTACCGATGATATGTTCATCATCAAGGGTGTGAACGTGTTCCCGATGCAGGTGGAGAAGATCCTCGTACAGTATCCTGGCTTAGGCAGCAACTACCTGATCACGCTGGAGACCATCGATGACAACGACGTGATGACCGTAGAGGTGGAACTCGAAGGACTGGAGACCGATATCTATCCCGATCTGCAGAAGATGATGAAGGATATCCAGCGCGCCCTGAAGGACGAGATCCTGCTGACGCCTCAGGTGAAACTCGTGAAGAAGGGCAGTCTGCCGCAGAGCGAGGGAAAGGCCGTCCGCGTGAAGGATCTTAGACCCAGCAGAGGATGAAGAAGTGGCTTTTAAGTTGTCTGTTGATAGGCATGACCAGTGTCTGCTCCGCGCAGGAGCCGACACTGCGTGATGTGTTCCGTCAGATACCCGACTCCCTGATGCCATCCCTGTCTCTGAATAACAGACTGGACTTCATCGACTTCCTGGATTCCAACATGAAGGCAGCGGTGAGGAACCAACTTGGGGGAATGAGTGAGATGACGGCTTTGACGAATGACAGTCTTTCCGTCAGGATGAGTGATGCCTTGCGGGTTGACATGCTGCTGTTGACACTGGACGAACCAGTCGATACGATCCGACAGGTGGTGGTCTTTGCCGAGACTTTCCTGACAGACTCTGTCTATGGGGAGACGACGGTGAAGTTCTATACGCCTGATTGGCAATTGATTACAAGAGATAATATCCCTTGGAATGAGATACAAAAGAAGCGCATCGACAGTCTGATTCTGCAAAATATTCTTAAATGGGATGAAGTCAGACTGAATAAAAGTTAAATCATAGGGTTCTTTGTGACATCAATGAATAATGTCACGGAATTCTTTTTATCTTTGCGATGTGTTTTTCATGGTATTAGATTATTAAGGTTAATAAGAATCCTATTTATCGAGAGATAAGTATTATTCGAACTCCATGCGCAGTATAAGATTTTATAATGCGGATGGTTCAAAAAAAGGGAGCCTGCGAAGGTTCCCTTTTTCTTTGTCTATTTATCTGTTGAGTATCAATAACTTCTGGCGATGATCACGCGGGCCTTGGAGGGCTTGCCGCTTACCATGTCGGTGCCAGGTGTCTGTTCCACACCGAAGGGCACGCAACGGATCGTGGCCTGTGTCTCTTCCTTGATCTGTGCCTCGGTCTCGGCTGTGCCGTCCCAGTGGCAGAGGAAGAAACCGCCGTCCTTCACCTTCTCCTTGAACTCCTCGTAGTTGTCGCACTCAAAGATATGGGCATCGCGATAATCCTTGGCCTTCTTGAAGATGTTCTGCTGGATATCCTCTAACAACTGTTCTACATACTCCACGATACCCTCGATGGAGCGGGTCTCTTTTTCAAGTGTATCACGGCGCATCACCTCGATGGTGCCGTTCTCCAGGTCACGGGCACCGAGCACCAGACGTACGGGCACACCCTTCAGTTCGTAGTCGGCGAACTTGAAGCCAGGACGCTTGTTATCGGCATCGTCGAACTTCACGGTAATGCCCTTTGCGCGCAACTGTTCGATAATCGGCTGTACCTCCTTGTTCACCTGCTCCATCTGCTCGGGCTTGGTGGCGATGGGGATGATCACCACCTGGATAGGCGCGAGTTTCGGAGGCAGCACCAGTCCGTTATCGTCGGAGTGCGTCATGATAAGGGCACCGATCAGACGGGTAGAGACACCCCATGAGGTAGCCCATACATACTCAGGCTTGTTGTCCTTATTCAGATAGGTCACCTCGAATGCCTTGGCGAAGTTCTGTCCGAGGAAATGGGAGGTACCACTCTGCAGCGCCTTACCGTCCTGCATCATGGCCTCGATGGTATAAGTGTCGAGGGCACCGGCGAAACGCTCGGTCTCACTCTTCACACCCTGAACCACAGGCACGGCCATCCACTCCTCAGCGAACTTGGCATACACCTTCAGCATCTTCTGTGCTTCCTCTTCGGCCTC
>JAFYPG010000114.1 GCA_017547605.1 Prevotella sp. | reverse complement strand
GCGCTATGACTTCCAGTTTGAGAACAAGCGCGGCTACAAGACTACGGTAGAGGGACTGTCGGAGAAGTTCAACCCTGAATACTGGAACTATGCGAAGCTGATCTCTGGTGTGCTGCGTTACAGGATGCCACTGGAGCATGTGATCCGTCTGGTGGGTTCGCTGTCGCTGAAAGACGAGAGCATCAACACTTGGAAAACGGGTGTGGAGCGTGCACTGAAGCGTTATCTGCCAGGGGCGGAGGAAGAAGTGAAGAGTGAAGAGTGAAAGTTGAGGCGAGCTATATCAGGTTGGAGGGGTTGCGCTTCCGTGCGCTGCATGGGGTGATGCCCCAGGAGCGACAGGTGGGAGGTGATTTCCTCGTGACGCTGAGGGTGGGCTATCCCTTGGCGACAGCGATGGCGAGCGACGACGTGAAAGATACGCTGGACTATGCGGTCCTCTATCGGCTCGTGGAACGGGAGATGCTGCTGCCGTCGAAATTGCTGGAGCATGTGGCGGGCCGTATCGCTGAGGCTATTGAAAAGGCTTTCCCTCAGGTGAGTTCCATCGACCTGACGCTGACGAAACTGAATCCTCCGATGGGCGCTGACTGCCAGGGGGCCAGTGTGGAAGTACACTGGAAAAAGTAAAAAGGTAAAAAAGTAAAAGGTGAAGAGATTTGTTCTATTTCTGATAACGATATGTTGTTTCGCAGTTTCTGTCAACGCTGCGAACAAACCCTTTACGCTGGTGATTGATGCCGGCCACGGAGGACATGACACGGGAGCCCTCGGTGCCGTTTCGAAGGAGAAGAACTTGACGCTGAAGTTCGCCCTTGCCTTCGGACGGATGGTGGAGTATAACTGTCCTGACGTGAAGGTGATCTATACCCGTAAGACCGACAGGTTCGTGGAACTCTACCGTCGTGCGGAGATTGCCAACCAGAACAAGGCCGACCTGTTTATCTCCGTGCATATCAATGCCCTGCCCAAGGGAAGGATAGCGCGCGGGTTCCAGACCTATACACTGGGCACCAGCAAACGGACGGGAAAGAACACGGGCGTGACGCAGAACCTGGAGGTGGCCAAGCGCGAGAACTCCGTTATCCTGCTGGAGAAGGACTATCAGCAGACCTACCAGGGTTATGACCCTAATTCTCCTGAGAGCAATATCATGTTCGAGTTCATCCAGGACAAGAACATGGAGAACAGCGTGGAACTGGCGAAGTTCATGCAGCGGTATGTCTGCAGGGCGACAGGGCGTCAGGACATGGGTGCCCAACAGGATAACCTCGCCGTGCTGCGCCTCTCGTCAATGCCAGGCTGTCTGGTGGAACTGGGTTTTATCACCACCCGTGACGAGGAGCAGTATATGATCTCGAAGGCTGCCGAGGAGGAATATGCCAAGGGACTCTTCAACGCCTTTATGGCCTATAAGCAGAAGTTCGATAAGAATTCGACGATTCCCTACCGTCCGGAGCCTGCCAAGAAAGAGGTGGAAATCCCACAGGTTGTGCCACAGGAAACTGTGAAAGTCCAGCCTTCCAAGAAGAAGGAGGAGAAACCTGTGGAGTTGAAGCCTGTGGAGCCGAAAGAGGAACAGCCTGTGATCCAGGAAGAGCCTCAGGACAGCGTTGTTTCAGAGCCGGAAGCCGTCGTAGTGCCTTTGATATCTAAGCCTGTGGAGGCAGAGCCTGTTGAAGCAAAGCCTGTTGAAGCCAAGCCTGTCGAAGCCAAGCCTGTCGAAGCCAAGCCCTCTGCCCCCGTGTTTAAGGTGCAGATATTGGCCAGTTCGTCGAAGATCAAGGTGGGCGATGCCAGATTACAGGGCCGTAAGGATGCCGACTTCTATCAGGAAGGCGGGTTATATAAATACACGGTGGGTGCCTCGGAGAATTACGATGAGATCTACCGTCTCCGTAAAGAGGTGGCACAGAAGTTCCCAGAGGCTTTCATCGTCGCTTTCAAGGATGGAAAGAGAATCAATGTGAACGAAGCAAGAAAAATGAAATAAGATATGAGAAAGAAGGAAATACAGATTGCCTTGGTGGCTATTGTCGGAATCGTAGTTTTGTACTTCGGACTGCAGTTCCTCAAGGGACTGACGATATTCTCCACAGACCGCAACTACTACGTGAAGTTCAAGGATATCAGTGGGCTCTCTGCCTCCAGTCCTATCTATGCCAACGGCTACAGGGTGGGCGTGGTCGAGAATATCATCTTCGACTATGAGAACCAGAGTGATATCGTGGCTGTGATCGGACTCGACAACCAGATGCGCTTGCCTAAAGGCAGTAAGGCGGAGATTGCCAGTGACCTGCTGGGGAATATCAAACTGGAACTGGTCTTAGGACCTAACCCTGCCGATGTGCTGGCTCCTGGCGACACGATCAGCGGTGGACCGCAGCAAGGCGCGATGGCACTGGCTGCGGGTATGATCCCACAGATCCAGGCGATGCTGCCCAAACTGGACTCCATCCTGATGAACGTGAATCTGCTGCTGGCTGATCCAGCCCTTGGAAACTCGCTGCATCATATTGACCAGATCACGGGAAGTCTGGCCTCGACATCCAACGAACTCCATGCGATGGCCAACACACTGAACCAGCAGATGCCACAGCTCGTGAAGAATGCCGACGGGATGCTCGCCAATGCCAATGACCTGACGCGCAACCTGAATGAACTGGATCTGGCTGCCACGATGGCGAAGGTGAACAACACCCTCCAGAATGTGGAGCAGATGACGGCCAAGTTGAACAGCAACGAGGGTACCCTCGGACTGCTGATGCGCGATCCGGAACTCTATAATAACCTGAATGCGACGATGATGCATGCCGACTCGCTGATGATTGACCTCAAAGCACACCCGAAGCGCTATGTGCACTTCTCCGTCTTTGGTAAAAAAGATAAGTAATTTAAAATTTGTCTAAATAAAAACTGGCCGCGCATAATTTAAGTCAATACTTTGGAAAGTCGCTCAAATCCTTAGCAATAACAGCGGGAAGAATGCGAAACAAAAAGAGTGTTAACAATTCTGGGTTAATGGTAATGCATTAATAATCAGTACTTTATAATTTTGCAAGTGGCAAAAGTTACAGTGTTCTGTGTGAAACATCATAAATGCCCATAGGCTAAGGAGTTACGAACGAATGTCAACACAAGGGGCGGTTTTGGGGATTTGCAAATATGAAAAAAAATTGCGACCTTTGCACCTGTAAACGAATCTAGTTAAAATCTAAAGACCTAACAGTCTAAAGTTAAGAATTTGATATCATCGCCGAATGAACAATAGTCATCAGGCGCTCTGGGACAACTGCCTTAGTCTGATCCGGGCAAATGTTACCGAGCAGCAGTTTAAAACGTGGTTTGCACCATTGGTCTTTGAGTCCTACTCTGAGACACAGCATGAGTTGTTGGTGCAGGTTCCAAGTATGTACGTCTATGAGTACTTGGAGCAGTACTACGTAGGACTATTAAGTAAGGTACTCGCGCGAGTGTTCGGGGCTGATGTCAAACTCAGTTACAGGATCGTGGAGGTGAAGGCTCATGCTGGCAATGACCGCGACGTGACGACGGATGTGGAGAGCGACGGTCCGACTATCGAGGTGGAGGCCGCCACGCGTGCCAACCAGTCGCCCACGACGCTGGATGCCGCCACGCCCCAGCCGCTGAATCCTCAGTTGGATCCGAAGAAGAACTTCCAGAACTTCATCGAGGGCGACTCGAACAAACTGCCCCGTACGGTGGGACTCTCGATCGCAGAGCATCCAGGAAAGAGCACGTTCAACCCGTTCTTTGTCTTTGGCCCCTCTGGTTGTGGAAAGACCCACCTGATCAATGCCATCGGTGTGCGCTGCAAGGAGACCTATCCACAAAAACGCGTGCTCTATGTCTCGGCCCGCCTGTTCCAGGTGCAGTTCACGGATTCGGTGCGCCATAACACCACCAATGATTTCATCAACTTCTATCAGTCGATCGATGTGCTGATCGTCGATGATATCCAGGAGTGGATGAATTCTCCGAAGACGCTCGACACCTTCTTCCATATCTTCAACCATCTGTTCCGCTGTGGCAAGCAGATTATTCTGGCCAGTGACCGTCCGCCTGTGGATCTGCAGGGTATGAAGGACCGTCTGCTGACGCGCTTCGCCTGTGGACTGATTGCTGAACTGGAGAAGCCCAACGTGCAGTTGTGCATTGACATCCTTAATGCCAAGTGTAAGCGCGACGGTCTGAAGATCCCTGAGGATGTGATCCAGTTTATCGCTGAGACGGCCAATGGCAGTGTGCGTGATCTGGAGGGAGTGGTGAACTCGCTGATGGCTTATTCGATCGTTTATAACTCGAACATCGACATGCGTCTGGCAGAGCGCGTCATCAAGCGTGCTGTGAAGGTGGATAACCACCCGCTCACCATCGACGATATCCTGGAGAAGGTATGCCGTCACTACGGTGTCAACCAGCAGCATGTGTTCAGCAAGAGTCGTAAGCGCGACTATGTGCAGGTGCGCCAGATATCCATGTATCTCGCCCAGAAATACACGAAGATGCCCGCTTCGCGCATTGGACAGCTCATAGGCAACCGCGACCACTCCACCGTTATCCATAGTTGCAATACCGTGGAGCAGCGTCTAAAGGTTGACAAGTCGTTCTCAGCCGAACTCAGCAGCATTGAGAATTCATTCAAACTGAAGAAATAAGAAAGAGAGTCCTCACATGAGGGCTCTCTTCTGTTATAGGTTGATGTTGAATCCTGCGATCAGCCAACGGCCAGGCTGTTCCACGAGGCCGTAGTCATGGTAGTTGGTGTCGAAGAGATTATCAGCCTCGATGTAAGCCTTCCAATGATTCTGTTTCCACGTCAGACGGGCATCCGTCAGACAGTAGGGCTGATAGTCGTGCACGTGACCGTCGAAGTCGGTATAGGAGCCCACGCGGTCCTGCCATCTGACAATGAGGCCGAGGTCGAGTTGGCGCGTCAGTTGTAGCCTGAGGTCGCCGACGAGTTTGTGGCGCAGGTACTCCAAGGCGTATTGCGATACGATGCCCTCCTCCTGCTTCTTGTCCTGATTGATGTAGCTGTAACTCAAATTAAACATGAAGCGTGAAACATGAAATCTCGCGCTGGCTTCAAAGCCAGTACTGTTGATCTCTGTATGATTGACACTCTGCCAGACGGCTTCGTCACCCTTTGAGGTGTCCATGATCCAGTCGATCATGTTCGTGCCATGGTGGTGCCAGAGGGCTGCTTCAATGCAGATGCCATGATGTTGCCACCTCGTGCCCACCTCGATGGCCTGCATCTCCTCGGGCTTCAGGTGCGGGTCGGCACTGTAGCCTTGCAGTTTGTAGTACATCTCCGTAAACGATGGCATCCGTAGTGAGGTGTTGTAGGAGGCATGCAGTTTCCACTGGTCATTCGGGCGGTAACTGATATCGATGCCAGGATAGACGGTCATGTTCATGTTACTCCAGGTGTTCTTCACGGCCACCAACCCTGCGGAAAGGGTGAAGTCCTTGAATAGCAGGTTGTGCTCCAGATAGCCGCTGATGTTCGTACGGTTCACACCGAGGGTATAGTCGCGGTCTGTCCCGCTGATATGGTGCGTCTGCGCCAAAGGCTCGCCCAGGTTACCGCTGACGAGGTCCTCATTGCGCAACTCTGCACCAAAAGCCGTGCGCCCTGCCACCCAGTCGAAGTAACTGCTGAGGTTCACACCATACACATCCGTACGGTTGTAGTTGTAGGCCATCTTCTCAGGCTGTCCGCGATAGCCTTCATAGCGGTCGCGGTTCTGGTTCCAGTAGATGCTTGGCGCGAAGTGCAGTCGTCCGCGCTTGGTCGCTCCTTGGATGGCGGAGAAGAGTTTCGTGGTGTGCTCGTACTGGTCGTCGGCCTGCCATTTAGGAGAAGCCCAGAAGGTGCTGGAGCCCCAGCCCTTGTCCGCGATGCCCAAATGCCAGTGCAGACTGACATCGTCGTCCTCATACTGTCCTTGGTAGAAAGCCTTCGAACCGCTGAAGTCCGTGTTCAGCGAACCCGCCTTCGAGTGACTGTACCCATCGCTGCGACTGTAGGAGGCGGAGAAAGACCCTCCCCAACCTTCCTTGTAGGGAGGAAGTTGTATGCGTGCTGCCGTGGCGGCATAACCATAAGAGCCCACTTCCATCCGTAGGTGTAATTTCTCCTCTCCTATGGGGGAGGCTGGGAGGGGTCTCTGAGTCACGATGTTGATGGCACCCACGAGTGAGGACGTGCCGTAGATCCGCCCTGCAGGACCTTCGAGCACTTCGATGCGCACGATCTCACTCAGGTCGATGGGCAGGTCCATCACATTGTGTCCCGTCTGTGGGTCACAGATATTGATGCCGTTGAGCAGGATGATGATCTGTTCACTGGTACCGCCTCGAATCGAGATGTCCGTCT
>JAFYPG010000113.1 GCA_017547605.1 Prevotella sp. | reverse complement strand
GGCGAGTTCTGGTGGTTCGCAATGATGTCGCGGGCCAGCCAGTCAGGCATCGGGTGCGGGGCGGCGTCGCCACGCCACAGCACCATGTTGTAGTACTGTTGGGCGCGCTCCCAGTCCTCATCCCACCACTGACGAAGTGTTGACATGTCGTGTGTGGAGATAGTGCAGACAGAACGATACGGATTGCGCGAGAGATGTCCGAAGCGGACACTGGAATCCTTCGGCATCGACTGGATCTCCAGACTCAGGATACGCAGTTCATTCATCACCCAGGGCACGCAGTCGGGCACCATGCCAAGGTCCTCGGCACAGACAAGCATGCGCGTGGCCTGTGTCAGCTTCGGTAGCTTCTTCATGGCCTCTGTGTACCAGAACTGGTTGTTACGACGATAGAAGTAGTCGTTATAGAGGTTGTTGAAGACGAACTTCTCGTTATCGGGAAGCACCTGATAGATAAAGTCGTTCTGTACGCCGATGCGCGGGTGGAACTTGCTCTTGTCCTTACGGTCATAGACGAAGAGTACATCGCTGATCAGAGCATAGAGACCATCGCGCAGGTTGATGTCCTCCTGAGCTGTCTTGCCCTTGAAGGCTGCCTCAACCTTTCGCTGGGTGTCGTATTCGGACTTCATCTCCCAGATATCATCGTGGGCATGGTTTAGGAAAGTGTCCTTGACATATTGGGTCTTCTCGCCGAAAATCTTCTCTAAGGTCCAATCGGCGATGAAAGGCTTGGTGAAGAATTCCTCCTGGAAATGCAGACCGTAGGCTTCGATTTCTTCGCGTGTCATGGCAAGAGAGGGTGAGAACTGGCCCAGCAGACCGTGTACGGCGTCAATGGGAATCTCCCAGATGCGGAAGAAACCCAGCACGTGGTCGATACGGTAGGCATCGAAATACTCCGACATCTTACGGAAGCGGCGTACCCACCACGAACAACCGTCTTCGATCATCGCGTCCCAGTTATAGGTGGGGAAACCCCAGTTTTGGCCGTTGGCGGAGAACGCATCGGGCGGAGCGCCTGCTTGTCCGTTCAGGTTGAAGTACTTGGGCTCTACCCAGGCTTCCACACCGTCGCGGCTGATACCGATGGGGATGTCACCCTTCAGGATCACCTTGTTCTTTCGGGCATAGGCATGGGCACTGCGCATCTGCTGGTCGAGGTTGAACTGGACGAAATACCAGAACGCCACCTCTTTATATATCTTGGTTGTCGATTTCGACATGGCCTCGCGCTCTTTCGCAGAGAAGGTGTGGTGGTCGGGCCATTCCGAGAAGGTTGCCGTACCATAGAGGTCACGGTAGTGACAATAAGCGGCATAGGGCACCAGCCACTCCTTGTTCTGCTCGAAGAACTGCTTGAAGGCCGCCGTCTTCATCACCTTGCTGCCCTCTTGGGCATAGAGTTCGCGCAGATATGCCATCTTGGCTTCGTTCACACGCTCGTAGTCAATCTGCGGCAGGGCGTTGAGTTCCTTCTGTAGTTGCTGGAATTTTTTGTTTAATGTTTCATCTTTAATCTTCGGCAACTGGCGCAGGTCGGTATATTGGGGATGCAGGGCGTAGATGCTGATGCTGTTATAGGGATAACTGTCCTGCCAGGTGTGGGTGATGTTCGTATCGTTGATGGGCAGCACTTGCAGGATACGCTGCTTGGTCTTGGCACACCAGTCAATCATCTCTTTCAGGTCGCCGAAGTCTCCCACGCCGAAACTGCCCTCCGAACGGAGTGAGAAGATGGGAATCACCGTACCGGCACCCTTCCATGGATAGACGGGGAAGTAGGCCTGCGAGAGTTCATAGACCACCACCTCGCCCATCTCCAGTTCAGGCAGCGAGACGGTACGGTTCGTGCCATTCTCCCAAAGGGGTGTCACGTCGTTTTCCTCATCGAGACCGACGAACTTGAACTCAAAGGTCTGTGGCAACTTGTCGGCATCGAGGCTGACCACCCATTCGTTGTTCTCATGCTCATCCATCTCAATGGCACGCAGGGCTTCCCAGTTGCCCAATGTATCGCCACCACCAATGATGGCCAGTCGTTCATTGAAGCGCAACTGCGGGGCACGCACCTTCAACCTGACGGTCTTGGCGAAGTCCGTGTCCTTGCTCATACGGCGCTCACGGGCTGCTACACAGTCGGTGAAAGCCGATGAATACAAATAAGAATCCTCGGGGATGTCGAGCCAGTGGTCATAGACCGTATAACGGGCTCCCTTGCTGGCTGCGAACTCCAGTCGGTGAGGCTCTACGAGCCATTCCGTACGTTCTACTTGGTCGCCACGCATCACACTGTAATAATAGTCGATGTGTGCACTGGTCTTCACCGCCTTGCTTAACTCGCAGGTCCAATGCAGACCGTCAAGTGTACCCATTTTGTGCGTCTCAGTCTTGTCCGCTGAGAGAATGTTTACTACCAGTTCTTCACCAAAAGTTGTCTGGTATTCGAGATGAAAGATTATTTTCATATCAAATGGTTTTAGTTATTTATTTTTGGCAAAGTTACGAAATATTCTAATTCGTTGTTTTCCAGAAGGCGTGTTATTGATGGATTATCGATGCAAACGTTTGCATTTTTGTCCGCGCAACGGTGTTGTTGCACTTTTTTCGTCAACAATGAGTCTGAAGTCATAAAAATGTTGTACCTTTGTAGCCAAACTAACAAAATATGAATAATATGACTTCAAAACTACTCAAGACTGCTTTAGCAGGTCTTCTGATTCTCATGGCTGTTCCTGTAAAGGCAACAAAGGTTCTCGGACTGAAAGTGATTGACAAGAACTACCTCATGGTACAGTTCCGTGATGGTGAAGTGCATTACCGCGACAACGGAACAGGTCCCAGTGCCTATCTCGGTCATTCCTTTTCTGAGGGCGACGATACACTTCTCGTCTTTGGCGAACGGCTCAAGGTGGAAGAGGCCCAGAAGGCAGGCCTCTGGCAGGTTAGTTCGAGCGACGACAAGTCCTTTGGTACACTGCAGCCCTTGAACGTCTGGCGCAAGTCGAAGCCGATGAATACCGATCACACCCTGATGAGTGAGAACGATCACTGGCTTTTCCTCCAGTTGCCAAAGGCCATGAAACAGGGCTGTACCTATACCGTCAGCATCCCCAAGGGCATCGGTGCCGACACAGAGTCGTTGAGCGTCCGTTTCGATATTTGGAATAGTCAATCGGAGGCTGTGCATGTGAACATCATCGGCTATTCGCCTGCCGAGCAGATCCATGCCGCAGATCTCTACCAGTGGTTGGGCGATGGCGGCCAGCGCGATTACAAGGAATGGGAAGGCCGGAAAGTATATATATATAATGTGAAGACTGGCAAGAAACAGAATGTCGGTACCGTGAAATTCTGGAAGAAGGCCGCCGATGCCAGTCTGGAGGCAGGCGAGAAGAATCTTGTAGGCACCGATGTCTGGAACATCGATTTCAAAGGAGCGGCCCCTGGTCGTTATCGCTTGGTTGTTGAGGATGTGGGTTGCAGCATGGACTTTGACATTGCCTCTGATGTCTATTACCAGCCTTTCCGCTACTCCGTGAGAGGTTACTATTACATGCGCCTCGGCGAACCGAATGATCCTGAGCATGTATGGCCAGTACCTCGTCAGCCGCAGTTTATTCCAGAGACCGATCCCAAAGGACTTACCATCTATAAGACCGATTTCCATCCCTTCTGTCAGGAGTGGCGCGACCTGCATACCGACGTATGGGACGAGCCCCACTTCAAACCTGCGCTCGCCTCACGCTTCTGGCAGCACCGTCTGCCTGGCAATCCCGTGAATACGGAGGTGAAGGGCGGGCACTCCGATGCCTTCGACTGGGATCGTCATTTGGCGCACGTCAGCAATATCTACGATATGCTGTTGCCTTATATCCTCTCTGGTGGCAGACTGTCGGATGATAACCTCGGTATCCGCGAGAGTGGCAACGGCATCCCCGATATCATCGACGAGGCCCGCAACGAGGTGGATTTCTTCCTTTCTATCCGCGATGGTGAGGGATATTCGCAGGGCGTGACGAATCCTGATGCCAATTGGAGTGTGATGTATCAGGCGGGCTGTACCACGATGGCTGCCTGGGCTAATGCAGCCAACTGTGCTATCACCGCTGAGGCTTTTCGCCTGCATGGGAACGACTCTCTGCGTCAGTTCTATACCGATGAGGCCATCAAAGCCTTCCGTTTTGCTTCAAAGCAAGAGGACCTGCAACTCGATGACCTGCAGGATATCGGTAGCATGCAAATGCGAGGCCGTGACTTCCGCCAGATGGCCGCAGCCTTCCTCTATAACCTGACAGGTGATGAGGCATGGGAGAAGATCTTCGCTGAGGAGAGTATGATCAAGGATCCGCAGTCGCCCGTCTTCAGTAAGACCGATCATGGGTTCTTCGGCGTGGGTGTCATGCACAAAGACAATAAGAATATCGTGCCCTACTGCCAGATATGGGCTGCTGCCGCCTACCTTACCTGTCCGCAGCCGCGCCACTTCTCAGAACTCTATGCGAACCTTAAGTCTGGCATCAATGCCCAGGCAGAGGCTTATAACATCTCCAACATGACTCGGCGTCCTTCGCGCCGTAGTGCTAACGATAGCCGTTGGCAGGTGTCGCAGAACCTCCAGTTGGTGATGCTCGCGCACTATATCGCTGATAAGGCCAGAAAGAAAGAACTGGAGCACGTGATGTACACAGAGGCCAGTTGGGCGATGGGACGTAACCCTGGCAATATCGTGGAGATGACAGGGCTCGGTGAGCGCCATATCACTGATTGTTATACTACAGGCCGTAACGACGGTGAACCAGAATGCCACCCGGGACAGACTCCCTTCAACGGCACAGAGACCTGGTCGCCTGGTCATAATGGTGGTGATGCCCGTGTCATCCTGAAGTACTGTTATCCTGCATGGGAAGAGGGTTGGCCTCGTCAGGAGTCCTACTTCAACCAACGCTATTTCTGGGTGAACGGTGAGTTCACACCTCGTGAGACGATGCGCGGCAAGATGGCCCTCCTTGGCTATCTTTATGCCATCAGGTAAATTAATAAGTAACCCATAAAAAGTCTATATAATGAACATTGGAGACAAGGCACCAGAGATTCTGGGTAAGGACGAACAGGGACGGGAGATCCGTCTGAGTGATTACAAGGGTCATAAGTTAGTACTGTACTTCTATCCGAAGGACAATACAAGCGGCTGTACGGCAGAGGCATGTAGCCTGCGCGATCACTACGGTGAGTTACAGGGCAAAGGCTACGAGGTGGTAGGTGTGAGCAAAGACTCCGCCGCTTCACACGTGAAGTTCAAGGAGAAATACGAGTTGCCCTTCCCCCTGATTGCCGATGTCAATCACGAGCTGTTGGAGATCATGGGCGCATGGGGCGAGAAGTCGATGTACGGCAAAAAGACCATGGGCACTATCCGTACTACCTTTATCATTAACGAAGAGGGTATCATCGAACAAATCTTCGCAGGCAAACAGGTTAAGACCAAGGAGCACGCAGAGCAGATATTAACACTGTAGAAAGAACGCTTCTCGATATAAAGAAAAAGTGCTGCAGGTAAACAACTTGCACCGTATGGTGAACATTTTGAATCCCAGCAACATTCGCAACACCCACTTCTCGCGCAATCCGAAGATCGCAGCATTCCTGAAAGCCTATCACTACGTGAAGGAATTTGGCGAGGGTATGGATCGTATCTGTCGGGAACAGGAAGCCAATGGTGCCCAAGCCCCATCTTTCCGTACTGATGACTTCATCTTGAAGATTACTGTGCCAAAGGTCACAGAAAACTCTTCTGTTCGATCAGGAACCGAACAGAAACGGACAGAAAAGTTACCAGAAAACGTAGATGTCACAGAAAACGTCACAGATACGTCACAGAAAACGTCACAGAAAACGTCACAGAAAATCATTGACCTGGTAAAAGAAGACCCTTATATTTCAACCTCTAGAATGGCTGATATTATAGGTATTGATCGGAGAAATATTGCAAGAAACATTAAGAAACTGCAAGACCAAGGTATCATTCGTCGTGTTGGCCCTGATAAAGGTGGTTTTTGGGAAATAATAGAAGAGTAATGGCATTTTATAACGAAGAATATTCAAATACTCGTAAAGAGTGGATTAGCAATAATCAGGTTTTTTATAAT
>JAFYPG010000112.1 GCA_017547605.1 Prevotella sp. | reverse complement strand
TGAGTTCTTCCTGGGCTCCGATGCCAGTCCGATCGTGGAATATACCGACAAGGTGGTGTATCTGGAGGATGGCAATATCGCCCAGATCCGTCGCGGACAGGAACTGCATGTGTTCAGCATCCTCGGTGAGGAGCAGGAACTGAAGGTGAAGACCGTGGATATCGACCTCGGACAGATTGAGAAGGGCGGTTATCCGCACTTCATGCTGAAGGAGATCTTCGAGCAGCCGGAGTGTCTGACGAACTGCATGCGCGGTCGTGTGAACGTCGAGACTGACCACGTGACGCTGTCGGCGCTGATCGACTACCGCCGTCAGCTCTTGAATGCCAAGCGCATCCTAATCGTAGCCTGTGGCACGTCCTGGCATGCCGGACTCATCGGCAAGCAGATCATCGAGTCGCTCTGCCGCATCCCCGTTGAGGTGGAATATGCCTCGGAGTTCCGCTACAGGAATCCCGTGGTGACGAAGGACGACGTGGTAATCGCTATCTCGCAGAGTGGTGAGACGGCCGACACACTGGCTGCCGTGGAACTGGCTAAGGAGAAGGGAGCTTTCATCTATGGTATTTGTAACGCAATCGGCTCTTCTATCCCAAGAGCTACGAATACGGGTACGTATATCCACGTGGGGCCTGAGATCGGTGTGGCTTCCACGAAGGCCTTCACGGGTCAGGTGACGGTGCTCACGATGTTCGCCCTGGCCCTCTCAGAGGCGAAGGGAACAGTGAACCGTGACGAGTATCTGAAGATCGTGAAGGGACTGAGTGAGATTCCCGTGAAGATCCGTGAGGTGCTGCAGACCAACGACAAGGTGGCCGACCTCGCGCGTACCTTTACTTACGCGCATAACTTCCTCTATCTGGGTCGCGGCTACTCGTATCCCGTGGCTCTGGAGGGTGCACTGAAGCTGAAGGAGATATCGTATATCCATGCAGAGGGCTATCCCGCTGCGGAGATGAAGCACGGACCGATCGCGCTGATCGACTCCGATATGCCTGTGGTGGTGATTGCCACGCACAACGCGATGTACGAGAAGGTGCTGTCGAACATCCAGGAGATCAAGGCCCGTCAGGGTAAGGTGATTGCCCTCGTCTCGAAGGGTGACGACACGATCTCGAAGATCGCCGACGAGGTGATAGAGTTGCCAGACGTGCAGGAATGTCTGGAGCCGCTCGTGGCTACCATTCCCCTGCAGTTGTTGGCCTATCACGTAGCCGTCTGCAAAGGTAAGAACGTTGACCAACCGAGAAACCTCGCTAAGAGTGTCACCGTTGAATAGAGATAAGGGCGATTCGTTTTATTGACGTTTCGCCCTTCTTTTTGAGGAGTAAAGAAGTAAAAGATATTAAGGTAGAAAATGAGAGATGTAACATTGGTCCTTTCGGACGGAACGAAATTTCAGGGTAAGAGCTTCGGCTATGAGAAGCCTGTCGCTGGCGAGGTCGTCTTCAACACGGCCATGATGGGCTATCCGGAGAGTCTGACGGATCCGAGCTATGCTGGACAGTTGATGACGCTGACCTATCCGCTGGTAGGTAACTATGGCGTACCGCCATTCACGATTGAGAAGAACGGTATTGCCACGTTTATGGAGAGTGACAAGATTTATGCCTCGGCCATCATCGTGAGCGACTACAGTGAGGAGTATTCCCATTGGAATGCCTGCGAGAGTCTGGCCGACTGGCTGAAGCGTGAGCAGGTGCCGGGTGTGACGGGTATCGACACCCGTCAGTTGACAAAGGTGCTCAGGGAGCACGGTGTGATGATGGGCCGTCTGGAGTTCGAAGGCCTGGAGACTCCGAAAGAACTGGAGACCATCGACTACGGCAAGATCAACTGGGTGGAGCGCGTATCGTGCAAGGATGTCGTCCGCTACAACGAGGGCGCTGGCAAAAAGGTGGTGCTCGTGGATTGCGGTGTGAAGAACAATATCATCCGCTGTTTGATCAAACGCGGTGTGGAGGTGATCCGCGTGCCTTGGAACTACGACTATACGGACATACAGTTTGATGGTCTCTTCCTGGCCAATGGTCCTGGTGATCCTGATATGTGCGTGGATGCTGTGGAGGTGCTGAGGAAGCAGATGTCTCGCTCGCGCAAGCCGATCTGTGGTATCTGTATGGGTAACCAGTTGCTGGCAAAGGCCGGCGGAGCCACGATCTATAAACTGAAATACGGTCACCGCTCGCATAACCAACCCGTTCGCGAGGTGGGGACGAACCGCTGTTATGTGACTTCGCAGAACCACGGGTATGCCGTGGATGCCGCCACGCTGGGCAACGACTGGCGGGAACTCTTCGTGAATATGAACGACGGTTCGAACGAGGGTATCCGTCACCAGACGAATCCTTGGTTCTCCAGCCAGTTCCATCCTGAGGCCTGCTCAGGTCCTGTGGATACAGAATTTATGTTTGACAGATTTATTGAGACACTATGAGAGATCAGAATATCAAGAAAGTCCTGCTGCTGGGGTCGGGCGCTTTGAAGATCGGTGAAGCAGGCGAGTTTGACTACAGTGGTTCACAAGCCCTAAAAGCCCTCCGCGAGGAAGGTGTGAAGACCGTGCTCATCAATCCGAACATCGCGACGGTGCAGACCTCCGAGGGGGTGGCTGATGAGATATACTTCCTGCCCGTGCAACCGTATTTCGTAGAGCGCGTTATCGAGAAGGAACGTCCTGACGGTATTCTGTTGGCCTTCGGTGGTCAGACGGCCCTGAACTGTGGCGTGGAACTCTATCAGAGCGGGGTGCTGGAGAAATACGGTGTGAAGGTATTAGGTACCCCCGTACAGGCCATCATGGATACGGAAGATCGTGAGCTCTTCGTGAAGAAGCTCGATGAGATCGGTGTGAAGACTATCAAGAGTGAGGCCTGCGAGACGATAGAACAGGCCCGTAAGGCTGCTGCCGAGTTGGGCTATCCCGTCATCCTGCGTGCTGCCTACGCACTGGGTGGTCTTGGTTCTGGCTTCTGCGATAATGAGGAGGAACTCAATAAACTGGCTGAGAAGGCTTTCTCGTTCTCCCCGCAGGTGCTGGTGGAGAAGAGTCTGAAGGGCTGGAAGGAGATCGAGTACGAGGTGGTGCGCGACCGTTACGACAACTGCATCACCGTGTGTAACATGGAGAATTTCGATCCGCTGGGCATCCATACGGGTGAGTCGATCGTCATAGCGCCTTCACAGACACTGACTAATTCGGAATACCATAAGTTGCGCGCGCTGGCCATCAAGATCATCCGTCATATCGGTATCGTGGGTGAGTGTAACGTGCAGTACGCCTTCGATCCGCAGAGTGAGGATTACAGGGTGATCGAGGTGAACGCCCGTCTGAGTCGTTCCTCGGCACTGGCCTCCAAGGCGACGGGTTATCCCCTGGCTTTCGTGGCTGCCAAGCTCGGTATGGGCTATGGTCTCTTCGAACTGAAAAACTCGGTGACGAAGACCACCTCTGCCTTCTTCGAGCCGGCCCTCGACTATGTGGTGTGTAAGATTCCGCGTTGGGACCTGTCGAAGTTCCGTGGTGTGGATAAGGAACTCGGTTCGTCGATGAAGAGTGTGGGAGAAGTGATGGCCATCGGCCGTAACTTCGAGGAAGCCCTGCAGAAGGGTCTGCGTATGATTGGACAGGGGATGCATGGTTTCGTGGAGAACAAAGAGTTGCAGATTCCCGATATCGATGCCGCCCTGAGGGAGCCGACGGACAAGCGCGTGTTCGTGATTTCAAAGGCTATGCATCTGCCGGAATACACCATCGACCGCATCCACGAACTGACGAAGATCGACAAGTGGTTCCTCTATAAACTGAAGCATATCATCGATATCGATGAGCAGTTGAAGAAGCAGAATATCAACACGCTCGATGCAGCCCTGTTGCGCGAGGCGAAGGTATATGGCTTTACCGATTTCCAGATTGCCCGCGCCATTGGTCTGGAGGGCGAGATCAATACGATGCACGAGGCCCTGCTGCTGGTG
>JAFYPG010000111.1 GCA_017547605.1 Prevotella sp. | reverse complement strand
GATGGTCTTGTTGTTACCGTCGAAGTGGCCTTGGAAGAGATAAATTGTAGTACCGACGGTGGTGCCGATGGGCGTGAAGTTGCTCGTGTAGGCATCGGTGCTGTTCCATGCGGTGGTATAACTAAAGGAGAGGTCGTTAACCAGTTTGAAGTACTTATCGCCGTAGCCCGTACCGCTGTTCACGTCGGCGGCCAGTTTGTTCAGGTCATCGATGGACTTGATCTGGTATGGATTTAACTCCGTTCCTTCATCATCCGTATAGATGGGGAACTGCACTGTCGGGGTTGCCCAAACCGTCTGGGCGGTCATGGTGAGCACTATCACGGCCAGCGTCTTCGACACCCGATGGAAAAAGGTTCTGATAATAGATTTTATATTCATGTCTTTGGTGATTAATTATTCTCGGTGCAAAGATACGAAGAAATTAGTTAAAGACCGTTACCCTCCACTTAAACTTTGTTAATCGGCAGAAAACGGCTAACCATCCTATAAGAAAGACACAGGATATTTGGTTATTTCGAAATAAAGTCGTATCTTTGCAGTCTGGAATAAATCAAAAAGAACAGAACAGTGAAACCACTTAACAAACAATTCGCTCCTAAGAGCGTGATGCCTGAAAAGGTGATACAGTTCGGTGAGGGTAACTTCCTCCGCGCATTCGTAGATTGGATTATCTGGAATATGGACCAGAAGACCGACTTCAACGGCAGTGTGGTCGTGGTGCAGCCCATCGAGAAGGGCATGGCGGACATGCTGAACGGTCAGGACTGCCTGTACCACGTGAACCTTCAAGGGCGCGAGAACGGAGAGCCCGTAAACACGCTGCAGCGCATCGACGTGATCAGCAGGGCGCTGAACCCCTACACGCAGAACGCCGCCTTCATGGCACTGGCCGACCAGCCGGAGATCCGTTTCGTGATCTCTAACACGACGGAGGCGGGTATCGCCTTCGATCCGTCTTGTAAGTTAGAGGATGCACCCGCCAGCAGTTATCCCGGCAAACTGGTGCAGTTACTTTACCGCCGTTACCAGACGTTCGGCGGTGACATGACCAAGGGACTGATCATCTTCCCCTGTGAACTGATCTTCCTGAACGGTCATGTGCTGAAGAAGTGCATCTATCAGTATATCGACCTGTGGAACCTCGGTGCCGACTTCAAGAAATGGTTCGAGGAGGCCTGTGGCGTGTATGCCACACTCGTCGATCGTATCGTGCCGGGCTTCCCCCGCAAGGAGATTGAGAAGATCCAGGAGAAGATCTCGTATCGCGACAACCTCGTGGTACAGGCCGAGAACCTCCACCTCTGGGTGATCGAGGCCCCGAGGGAGGTGGCACAGGAGTTCCCTGCCGACAAGGCCGGTCTGCACGTGCTGTTCGTACCCTCGGAGGAGCCCTACCACAAGCGTAAGGTGACACTGCTCAACGGTCCGCACACGGTTTTGAGTCCCGTGGCCTTCTTGAGTGGCGTGGATATCGTGCGCGACGCCTGTCAGCACGAGATCATCTCCCAGTATATCCATAAGGTACAGTTCGACGAACTCATGCAGACGCTCGACCTGCCGATAGAGCAGTTGGAGAAGTTCGCCCGTGACGTACTGGAGCGCTTCGATAATCCGTATGTGGATCATCAGGTGACGAGTATCATGCTGAACTCCTTCCCGAAGTTCCAGACACGTGACCTGCCCGGTCTGAAGACCTATCTGGAGCGCAAGGGTGAGTTGCCGAAAGGTCTGGTGTTCGGACTGGCTGCCATCATCACCTACTACAAGGGTGGCAAGCGTGAGGACGGCATCGAGATCACGCCCAACGACGACCCGAAGATCATGGACCTGCTCAAGGGACTGTGGGCGACTGGTGACACGCAGAAGGTGACCGACGGTGTGCTCGGTGCTGAGTTTATCTGGCAGGAGAACCTGAACAAGATTCCCGGTCTGAATGCCATGGTCAAGCAGGACCTCGACCTCATCAAGAGCGTCGGTATGCTGGAAGCCGTGAAATCGATTATATGAGCGACGCTATCGAGATCAAGGGGGCGAGGGTCAATAACCTGAAGAATATTGACGTCAGGATCCCCCGAAATACATTCACAGTGATTGCCGGAGTCAGTGGCTCCGGCAAATCGTCCTTAGCCTTCGACACACTGTATGCCGAAGGCCAACGAAGATACGTGGAGAGTCTGTCGAGTTATGCCCGTCAGTTCTTGGGCAGGATGAACAAGCCCGAGTGCGACTTTATCAAGGGCATCCCACCCGCCATCGCCATCGAACAGAAGGTGATATCCAGGAACCCGCGTTCGACGGTGGGTACCTCGACGGAGATCTACGAGTATCTCAGATTGCTCTTTGCCCGCATCGGCAAGACCTACTCCCCCATCAGCGGTCAGGAGGTGAAGAAGCACTCCACGGAGGATGTGGTGCGGCAGGTGCTGGAATACTCGAAAGGCACGCGCTTCGTCGTGATGGCACCGATACAACTCAGAGAGGGGCGCACGATGGAGCAGCAGTTGAAGACGTATCAGTTGGAGGGATATGCGAGGATATATGTCGATGGGGATTTTGTGCGGATCGACGACTGGTTGGACGGACAGGAAGGACACACAGGGGACAGGCACCACTGTGCCCCGCAAGCGGAGCACAGGATGGAGCCAGTCCCCGAGTGTCCTTTGGAGCCAGTCCCCGAGTGTCCTTCCGAGTGTCCTTATCTGGTGATCGACCGCATGAGCGTGGATGACAGCAAGGACGCGATCGCACGACTGGTGGATTCCGCAGAGACGGCCTTCTATGAGGGACATGGAGAACTGAGACTGTTGTTCCCCCCGACGATCTTCTACGACTTCTCGATGAAGTTCGAGGCCGACGGCATGACCTTCGAGGAACCCACCGACCAGATGTTCTCCTTCAACTCCCCCGCAGGTGCCTGTCCGGAGTGTCAGGGTTTCGGACGTATCATCGGCATCGACGAGAAACTGGTGATCCCCAACACGACACTCTCCGTCTATGACGGTTGTGTGGTATGCTGGCACGGAGAGAAGATGAAGGAGTGGCTGCAGTGGTTTATCCGCCATGCCGCAAAGGATGACTTCCCCATCTTCGAGCCCTATATGAACCTCAGTCAGCAGCAGAAAGACTGGCTCTGGCACGGTCTGCCCTCCGACAAGGGGACCAAGGAGAAACCCTGCATCGACACCTTCTTCGAGATGGTGAAGGAGAACCAGTACAAGATACAGTACCGTGTGATGCTTGCCCGCTACCGGGGCAAGACCAACTGTCCGACCTGTCATGGTACCCGTCTGAAGCCCGAGGCCAACTACGTGAAGATCGGTGGCAGGAGCATCACCGACCTCGTGCAGATGCCTGTGGTAAGGCTGAAGGAATGGTTCGACCGTCTGGAACTCAGCCAGCAGGATGCAGAGATCGGCAAGCGGTTGCTGACGGAGATCACCAGTCGGTTGCAGTTCCTCTTGGACGTAGGGTTAGGTTATCTGACACTGAACCGTCTCTCGAACACCCTCTCTGGTGGTGAGAGCCAGCGTATCAACCTCTGTACCAGTCTCGGCAGTTCACTCGTAGGTTCACTCTATATCCTCGACGAACCGAGCATCGGCCTGCACTCACGCGACACAGACCGGCTCATCCACGTGCTGAAGGAACTACAGGCCATCGGCAATACGGTGGTCGTGGTGGAGCACGACGAGGAGATCATGCGGGCCGCCGACCATCTCATCGACATCGGTCCTGACGCAGGACGGCTGGGTGGTGAGATCGTCTTCGACGGGGATGCCAAGGACATCAACAAGACCTCACTGAAGAAATACCCCAGGAGTTACACCGTGAAATATCTGCTCCACGAGGAAAAGATCCCCGTACCCAAAAGCCGTCGTCCGTGGAACAGGCATATCGACATCAAGGGGGCCAGGATGAACAACCTGCGCGGTATCGACGTACAGATCCCCCTGAACGTGATGACGGTGGTGACGGGTGTCTCCGGCTCTGGTAAGTCGAGTCTCATCAAGGGCATCCTCTACCCCGCCCTGAAACGTCATATCGGTGACGTGTGCGACGCCCCGGGCGAATACCTCGGTCTCGGTGGCGACATCGATGCCATCAGGCGCGTGGAGTTCGTCGATCAGAACCCCATTGGCAAGAGCACCCGTTCGAACCCCGCCACCTACGTGAAGGCCTACGACGCCATCCGCGACCTCTACGCCGACCAGCCATTGAGTCAGCAGATGGGATTCACACCACAGTACTTCTCCTTCAATGCCGAAGGCGGACGCTGTGAGGAGTGCAAGGGTGCCGGTGTGATCACGGTGGAGATGCAGTTCATGGCCGACCTCGTACTGGAGTGCGAAGCCTGTCACGGCCACCGTTTCAAGAAGGATATCCTCGACGTGAACTTCCACGGCAAGAATATCGACGACGTGCTGAACATGACGATCTCGGAGGCCCTTCAGTTCTTCGGGGAGCACGGGGAGAAGACCATCGTCAACCGTCTCAGGGCCCTGGACGACGTGGGTCTCGGCTATATCAAACTGGGACAGAACTCCTCCACCCTCTCTGGTGGTGAGAACCAGCGCGTCAAACTGGCCTACTTCATCGGACAGGAGAAACAGGAACCCACGCTCTTCATCTTCGACGAGCCGACCACGGGTCTGCACTTCCATGATATCGACCGTCTGCTTCACGCGTTCAACGCCCTCATCGAACGTGGCCACACCATCCTGATCATCGAGCACAACATGGAGATCATCAAGTGTGCCGACTACGTGATAGACCTGGGTCCCGACGGCGGCGACAAAGGCGGTGCCCTCGTGGCGGCAGGGACACCCGAGGAGGTGGCACGCTGTAACGAGAGTCTGACAGGCAGATACCTCAAGGATAAATTATCATAAGACATTGAAACATCGTCAACCTTTCCTCAGGCTATTCGTGCTGGGCATACTGATAAGCATGTCCTGTGGTCTATATGCCAAGGAGAAGGTTGACTCGATGATCCTCCATCGCATCTACAACTACCAAAAGACACTGACGCCGGAGATCAACGGTATTGACGACCATGTCTATGCCAAGTTCCGCTTCAATGTGGAGAAGCGCAACTTCACCTTATGGCTCATCCCCACGATGTACGTCCTGGCGAAGGATCCCCGCGAGTATATCCGTGAGTCGTACAACAAGGTGCATTTCACCGATGCCCACCACTACGACATCAACAGTCAGGTACTGGCAGGGACCATCCGGCACAACCGCAGTGCCATGCGTCCCCTCCTGGACTACATGACACCCAATATCTATGATATCGACCTCTACGACGGTCATATACTCTCCCCCTTCAACAAGACCAACCGCAGGTACTATTACTACACTGGGAAACTCCTCGACGACGGCACGACAAGACTGAACTTCCGTCCGAGGATCTATAACACCCAACTGCTCAACGGCTATGCCATCGTTGAGACGGAGACAGGACGTATCATCCGTACCGTCCTTAACGGAGAGTTCGACATGATCACTTTCCGGACGGAAATCCAGCAGGGTGACGAGGGCCCCCTCTCCCTGATGCCGAAGAAATGTACGACCGCCGCCACGTTCCGTTTTGTGGGCAACAGGATATCGGCACTCTTCGATGCCTCCTACCACTGTCCCACATCGTTGCCTGACAGTATCACGAAGGTATCGAGTCGCGAACTGATGGACTCCATCCGTGCCACCCCACTCACCGAGACCGACAGGCGTATCTATGAGGCATACGACAACCTACAGCAGCAGGACACGGTCGCGATCGACACGACAGCCAAGGAGAAGAAATCCTTTCCACGCGTGCTGAAGAAAATCCTCTGGGATACCATCGGCGACCAGTTGGTGACGCCCATTGCCGCAGAATCAGATGCCGCCGAGTTCTACCTCTCACCCATCATCAACCCCCTCTACCTCAGGTATAGCGGCAGCAGAGGACTGTCGTATAAGATGCGCCTCCACACGAGATACACCTTCTCGCCCCACCGCTATCTGACCTTCAAGCCCACCTTCGGTTACAACTTCAAGCAGAAGCAGTTCTACTTCACCGCTCCCCTGCGTATGACCTACAACCCGAAGCGTAACGGTTATGCGGAGATCGTCTGGGGCAATGGCAACCGCATCAGCAATACCACGGTGATGGACCAGATCAACCATGAGCACCACGACACCATCGACTTCAGGAACAAGGACATGGACAAGTTCACGGACTACCACGTACAGGTGTTCAACAATATCATGGTCTTCGACTGGTTCGATATCGAGACGGGTATCGTGTATCACCAGCGCGTGGCTCTGAACAAAGACCTCATGCGCCATTATAATGTACCCACCGAGTATCGCAGTTTTGCACCGATGATCGGCCTGAAGTTCTCCCCCTGGCTGAACAGAGGTCCCATCATCTCCATCGACTGGGAAAGGAGTATCAAGAATGTCTTCCAGTCGAACATCGACTATGAGCGCTGGGAGTTCGATGCCCAGTGGAAATACAGGCTGCCTGGTCTCAGGGTGCTCAACCTCCGTTCCGGCTACGGGTTCTATACCAACAAGCACGAGAACTACTTCCTGGACTATTCCAACTTCCGTGACAACAACCTGCCGGAAGACTGGGATGACAACTGGAGCGGTGACTTCCAACTGTTGGACAGCCGGCTCTATAATGAGTCGGACTACTACGTGAGGGGAAACATCTCGTACGAGTCACCCCTGTTGTTCGCCAAATGGTTCCCCTACCTCGGCAAGTATATCGAGAAGGAAAGATTCTACGTCAGTTCGGTTCTCCTGGAGAAGACCCGCCCCTATTCGGAGTTGGGCTACGGCTTCACCAACCGATATATTTCCATAGGACTCTTCGCCAGTTTCCTGGGTACCGAGTTCCAGAAGTTTGGCGTCAGTTTTGATTTTGAATTATTCAAGCGATGGTAACTACGACAAAACCCCTCACCGTCTATAAGGCCTCCGCAGGAAGCGGTAAGACCTTTACCCTTGCCACGGAATATATCCGTCTGCTCGTGGAGGATCCGCAGAGTTATCGCACCATCCTTGCCGTCACCTTCACCAACAAGGCCACGGAGGAGATGAAGACACGTATCCTCAGTCAACTCTACGGCATCTGGAAAGGTCTGCCTGAGTCTGACAGATACCTGCAGGCTATCCAGGAGAAGACGGACCTGCCGACGAAGACGATCAGGGAACGGGCCGGGATAGGACTGGCCAACCTATTGCATAACTACAACTACTTCCGTGTGGAGACCATCGACACCTTCTTCCAGAGTGTGCTCCGCAACATGGCCCGTGAACTGGATCTCACCACCAACCTGCGCATCGGCCTCAACGACACGCAGGTGGAGGAACTGGCCGTGGATCAGATGATCGAAGACCTGAGTACTACCGATGTCATCCTTCAGTGGATCCTCAAGTATATCATGGAGAACATCTCCGACGACAAGTCGTGGAACGTCATCTCACAGATCAAGAAGTTCGGCCGCACCATCTTCCGCGACGAATACAAGGAGGTGAGTCAGGCCCTGGAGAAGAAGATGAGCGAGCCTGGTTTCTTTGACGACTATACCACCCGCCTGCGTGAGATCCGCGACACGGCAGAGGAACGGATGAGGCAGATCGCCGACCGTTTCTTCGACACACTCGACGAAGAGGGACTGACCATCGATGATTTCGCGTACGGCAAGACAGGTCTCTGCAGTTTCTTCCTCAAACTGCGTCAGGGCATCTTCGACGAGAGCATCGTCGGCAAGCGCGTCACCGACAGTCTTGGCGATCCCACGAAATGGTATAAGAACAGTCACCCGCGACGGGAACTCATCCACGCCCTCGCCGATTCCACGTTGGGCGATATCCTGCGCCTGGCTATCGAGGAGCGTCCCCGTCAGTGGAAGCGCTATAAGTCGGCTGACCTGACCCTGCGCCACCTGAACCAGTTGCGCCTGCTAAGCAGTATCGAAGGGAAAGTACGTGAGATCAACGAGACCAGTAACCGATTCCTGCTCAGTAACACCCAGCACCTGTTGCACGCGCTCATCGGCGAAAGCGACTCCCCCTTTATCTTTGAGAAGATCGGTACCCAACTGGAGCATGTGATGATCGACGAGTTCCAGGACACCTCCACCGTACAGTGGCAGAACTTCCGTGTGCTGTTGGCCGAGACCATGAGTCACGAACAGGGCAGCAGCCTCATCGTGGGCGATGTCAAACAGAGCATCTACCGTTGGCGCTCAGGCGACTGGAGACTACTGAACGATATCGAACAACAGTTTAATACCCAGCAGATTACCACGACATCGTTAAAGACGAACTACAGATCCGACCGCAACGTTATCACGTTCAATAATCTCTTCTTCCGCAACGCGGCGAACATAGAATATCTGACCCAGAAAGAACTCAATGAGACGGCGGCCGAACAACTCCGGAGAGCATACGCCGACGTGGAACAGCTCATACCCGAAGACCGTCAGTCCCAGGGAGAAGTCAGTATCCGTCTGTTGCCCTCAGAGGATTATCAGGAGCAGACACTCCAACAGATAGCCGACACCATCGGCCATCTCACGGCCCAGGGCATTCCCCAGCGCGACATCGCCATCCTCGTTCGCACCAACGCCCTGATCCCCATCATCGCCCAGTACTTCATGGAGCAGAATCCCGAGGTGACCATCGTCTCCGACGAGGCTTTCAGGCTCGACGCCTCCCCGGCCGTCAACCTGCTCGTGCTGGCACTCCGTCTGATCACCCATCCTGACGACCAACTCACCAAGGCTGCCATCGTGAAACTGTGGCACTGTGACGTGTTACAGGAAGACACGGCCGACCACGACCTGCTGCTCAGCACCTGCGACCTCGATGCCCTGTTGCCCGATATGTTCATAGGCCATTTCGACGAGTTGGTCACCATGCCGCTTTACGAACTGGTGGAACACCTGCATGCCATCTTCACCCTTGAACACCTCAACGGACAGAGTGCCTACGTCTGTGCGTTCTACGACCAGTTGGCCGACTACGTCAGTGAGAATACGGCCAGCATCGACGGATTCCTGAAGGAATGGGACGAGAGCCTGTCGGGCAAGACCATCCAGAGCGATGTCACCGAAGGTGTACGCATCATCTCCATCCATAAGTCCAAGGGACTGGAGTTCGACTATGTCATCTGTCCCTTCTGCGACTGGCAGTTGGAGAAGCAGAGCGGCAATATCCTCTGGTGTCAACCGGAGGAGGTACCCTTCAACGATCTCCCCATCGTCCCCATCGACTATAGTCAGAAGCAGATGATGGGTACCATCTACGAACAGGACTACCTCCAGGAGCACCTGCAGAACACCGTCGATAACCTGAACCTGCTCTATGTGGCCTTCACCCGCGCCTGTCGGGGACTCTATGTCCTGGGGCGCAGGAAAGCCTCGGGCAGTCGTTCCACCCTCATCGAACAGTGCCTGCCGCTCGTGGTCAACGAACTGCCGGAGGCCACCCTCGAAGGACTGGAAGACGAGCAACAGTCGATCAACTTTCAATATGGCACCCTCCTCCATCTCTCCCCGAAGGAGGAAACCGGAGGGAAGGACAACCCCTTCCTCCAGCCCTCGGAGCCGCTCACCGTCGATTTCCGCCATCAGGAGAGTAAGGTCATCTTCCGACAGAGCAACCGCAGCCGTGACTTCGTGGCTGGCGAGGACGAGGACGACGAACAGCACCGCAACTATATCCAGACTGGCAGTGTGCTCCATCAGATATTCTCCACCATCCGTACCACCGCCGATATCGACGATGCTCTCCGTCAACTCCAGTTCGAGGGTGTCATCTACGACGATCATATCACGGCCGACCAGATCACCGGGATGCTCCGCAAGCGTCTCAGTAATCCGAAGGTGGCCGACTGGTTCTCCCCACGGTGGACGCTCTTCAACGAGTGTACCATCCTCTCCGTAGAAGACGGGGAGGTCAGGGAGCACCGTCCTGACCGTGTGATGACGGACGGCCACGAATGGATCGTCGTCGATTTCAAGTTCGGTGCGCCCAAACCCGAGTACCACGACCAGGTACGGGCGTACATGGATCTCCTGGCCTCCATGGGACATACCCATATCACGGGCTACCTCTGGTATGTCTATAGCAATAAGATTGAAGAAGTGAAACCCCTAAACCCAGATGCCTGATATGAAGAGTTTCCTTGAATACGTCGCAGCAGACCTGATCGCCAAATACGGTACCGACCTCTCCCATGTGGCCGTCGTCTTCCCCAACAAGCGCGCCTCGCTGTTCCTCAACGAGCACCTGGCCCGTCTCGCAGGGAAGCCCCTGTGGAGTCCGGCCTATATCACCATCAGCGAACTCTTCCGCAGTCACTCCACGCTGAAGGTGGCCGACCCCATCCAACTCGTCTGCGAACTCTACCAGTGTTTCACCCAGTGTACGGGCATCGAGGAGACCCTCGATCATTTCTACGGCTGGGGACAACTCCTGCTCGCCGACTTCGACGACCTCGACAAGAACATGGCTCCTGCCGACAAGGTATTCGCCAACCTCCGCGACATCCACGAACTCGACGACATCTCCTACCTCACCACAGAACAGAAGGAGATGATACAACGCTTCTTCAGCAACTTCTCCGACGATCATAACAGTGAACTCAAACAGCGGTTCCTCCGTCTGTGGAGTCGCATGGGGGATATCTACCACGCCTTTAACGCGCGCCTCGCCAGTCAGCAGATAGCCTACGAGGGGGCCCTCTACCGTCAGGTAGCCACCGACGAACATATCCAGTTCAATTATGACACCTATATCTTCATCGGCTTCAACCTGCTCCAACAGGTGGAACAGACCCTGTTCCGTCGTCTGAAGGCAGAAGGCCGTGCCCGATTCTACTGGGACTTCGACGACTATTACCTCGGCAAGAACGAAGCAGGGCACTATATCGCCCAGTACCTGAGTGCCTTCCCCAACGAGTTGGACATCCACGACACGGATATCTACGCCAACTTCAGACAGGAGAAGCAACTGACCTATATCTCTGCCCCCACGGAGAATATCCAGGCCCGCTATATCAGTCAATGGCTCGACCAAGGACGCATCGCCGATGGCAGGCGCACGGCCATCGTGCTCTGCGACGAGGCCCTCCTGCCCACGGCCATCCACTGTCTGCCGGAAGCCGTGGAGAAGGTGAACGTCACCACCGGCTACCCCCTGAACCTGACGGCCGCTGCCACGTTGGTCAGTCAGTTGCTGAACCTCCATATCTACGGCCGGTCCAGAAAGACAGGCCGTTACCAGTCCCGTCTGCTCAGGATCCTGAACCAGCATCCCTACGCGCCCTATCTCTCCATCGACACCATGTCCGAGGATATCCTGCCATGGCTCCGTGATACCATCCGTCAGGTGGCGGTCAGCATCCAGAAGCCCGACGCCCACACCCAGGAGTCACTCTTCCGCACATACACCCTGCTCAACCGCGTCTGTGAACTGAAGGCCAGCGGTGGTCTCGATGTCGATATCATC
>JAFYPG010000012.1 GCA_017547605.1 Prevotella sp. | reverse complement strand
GCTTTACCGTCTCACAGACGATGATGGTGGCACAGCACCTGTACGAAAGTGGAAAGATCACCTATATGCGTACCGACTCGGTGAACCTCTCGAAACTCTGCCTCGGTGCCAGCAAGGAGGAGATCACCCGCCTATACGGTCAGGAGTACAGCAAAACCCGTCAGTATCACACCAGTTCGAAGGGTGCACAGGAAGCCCATGAGGCCATCCGTCCCACCTATATGGACCAGTCTGAGATTGAGGGGTCATCCCAGGAGAAACGCCTGTATGAACTGATCTGGAAACGTACCATCGCCAGTCAGATGGCTGACGCGGAGATCGAGAAGACGACAGCCAATATCAGCATCAGCGGCACCGACGAGCAGTTTGTTGCCCAGGGTGAGGTTGTCACATTCGACGGTTTCATCAAGGTCTATCGCGAGTCCTCAGAGGACGAGGAACAGCAGGAGGAGTTCGGACATCTCCTGCCACCGTTGAAGAAAGGTCAGGAACTGACCCGTCGCGAGGTCATCGCCACGGAGCGCTTCAGCCTGGGTCCCCAGCGATACACCGAGGCCAGCCTCGTCCACAAGATGGAAGAACTCGGTATCGGTCGTCCTTCGACCTACGCCCCCACCATCTCCACCATCCAGCAGCGCGAATACGTGCAAAAGGGAGACAAGAAGGGTGAGGACCGTGCCTTCACCATCTTCACACTGAAAGGTAAGCAGATCAGTCAGAAGACCCGCAAGGAGAATGTGGGTTCTGAGAAGGGCAAACTGATTCCCACGGATATCGGTATCGTGGTGAACGACTTCCTGATGGACAACTTCAACGACATCATGGACTATAACTTCACCGCCAAGGTGGAGCAGGACTTCGATAAGATTGCCGAGGGCAACGAGACTTGGACAGACATGATGCAGACCTTCTACGACGACTTCGTTCCTGAGGTGGAGAAGACGATGAACAGCCGCAACGAGCATAAGGCCGGTGAGCGTCAGCTTGGTACTGACCCGAAGAGCGGACGACCCGTCTTCGTGAAGATCGGACGTTTCGGACCTGTCGTCCAGATCGGTACCGCCGATGATCAGGATAAGCCACAGTTCGCCCAACTCCCCAAGGAGCAGAGCATGGAGACGATCACCCTCAACGAGGCACTGGAACTGTTCAAGTTGCCCCGTGAACTGGGTGACTACGAGCACAAGCCTGTCACCATCGGGGCAGGACGCTTTGGCCCGTATATCCTCCACAACCGCCAATATGCCTCCCTGCCAAAGGATACTGATCCCATGACCATCACCCTCGACGAGGCCATCGCCCTGATTGAGGAGAAGCGCAAGCAGGACAGTCAGAAGCACCTGAAGATCTTCCTCGAGGATCCGAAACTGGAAGTGCTCAACGGCCGCTATGGTCCCTATCTGGCCTACGACGGCAAGAACTACCGTCTGCCGAAGAGCATGCACGAGAAGGCAGCCCAACTGACCTATGACGAGTGCATGAAGGTGATCAACGCTGTCCCGGCAAAGAAAAGCTGACATGACGCGCATTATCCTCATAGGCTACATGGGCGCGGGGAAGACCACCGTCGGCAAGGCGCTCTCCAAGGAACTGGGCATCATCTTCTATGACCTCGACTGGTATATCGAGAGTCGGATGCGGAAGACGGTCGCACAGATCTTCGCAGAACAAGGTGAAGAAGGATTCCGCAAGATAGAGTATAATATGCTCCATGAGGTCGCCGAGTTTGAGGATGTCATTATCAGTTGCGGTGGGGGCACACCCTGTTTCTTTGACAATATGGACTATCTGAACCAGCAGGGACAGGTGGTGTATCTGAAGGCCGACCCGGAAGTGCTCTACAAGCACCTGCTGATGGGAAAGGTCGAGCGCCCGTTACTGAAGGGCAAGACACCCGAGGAACTCATCACCTTTATCCGGGAGCAGTTGGAGAAACGCGAGCCCTTTTACTCCAAGGCCCGCTACACGCTGGATGTCAGCCTGATGGATAATTATGAGAAGATCAAGATCAGCGTCGCCAGAATCTGCGAGCTGCTCAACCTAACCATACCAACAAAACCTACCGCCACATGAAGAAATGGACGATTGACGATTCGAAGGAGCTCTACAACATCAACGGTTGGGGCACCTCCTATTTCGGCATTAACGACAAAGGCAATGTCTTTGTCTCGCCTTCCAAGAACCAGACGCAGATAGACCTGCGCGACGTGATGGACGAACTGGCCCTGCGTGATGTCACCCCTCCGGTACTGCTCCGCTTCCCCGACATCCTCGACAACCGTATCGAGAAGACGTGGAGTTGTTTCAAGAAAGCAGCCGAGGAGTATGACTATAAGGCAGAGAACTATGTGGTCTATCCCATCAAGGTCAACCAGATACAGCCGGTCGTTGAGGAGATTATCTCCCATGGTAAGAAGTTCAACCTCGGTGTGGAGGCTGGTTCCAAGCCCGAGTTGCACGCCGTCATCGCCGTACAATGCCAGAGCGATTCCATCATCGTCTGTAACGGCTATAAGGATCAGGGATATATCGAACTCGCCCTTCTCGCCCAGAAGATGGGCAAGCGCATCTTCATCGTCGTGGAGAAACTCAACGAACTGGAGATCATCGCCAAGGTGGCCAAGAAGATGAACATCCGTCCGAATATCGGTATCCGCATCAAACTGGCCTCATCAGGTTCCGGGAAATGGGAAGAGAGTGGCGGCGATGCCTCGAAGTTCGGTCTGACAAGTGCCGAACTCCTCGATGCCCTGGAGATGCTCGACAAGAAGGACATGCGCGACTGCCTCCGTCTCATCCATTTCCATATCGGTAGCCAGATCACAAAGATCCGCCGTATCCAGACAGCCCTCCGCGAAGCCTCACAGTTCTATATCCAACTCCATAAGATGGGCTATAACGTGGATTTCGTGGATTGCGGTGGCGGTCTCGGCGTCGATTACGACGGTACGCGTTCCCCGTCCAGTGAGAGTTCAGTCAACTACTCCATCCAGGAATATGTCAACGACTGTATCTACACCTTCGTGGATGCTGCCAACAAGAACGGACTGCCCCATCCCAATATCATCACTGAGAGTGGCCGTTCCCTGGCTGCCCATCACTCCGTACTCGTCATCGACGTGCTGGAGACGGCCTCCCTGCCGGAGATGCCAGAGGAGTTCGAGCCCGACGAGAATTCCCACCAGCTGGTGAAGGATCTCTATGAGATCTGGGACAACCTCTCGCCCCGTAATGTGCTGGAGGACTGGCACGACGCCGAACAGATCCGCGAGGAGGTGCTTGACCTCTTTGCCCATGGCATCGTCGATCTGAAGACCCGTGCCGAGATTGAGGCCATGTACTGGAGTGTCTGTCATGAGATCAATATCCTCACCAAGAGTCTGAAGCATATCCCCGAAGAACTGATGAACATTGACAAGTTGTTGGCTGATAAGTATTTCTGCAACTTCTCACTGTTCCAGAGCCTGCCCGACTGTTGGGCTATCGACCAACTCTTCCCGATCATGCCTATCCAGCGGTTGGACGAACGGCCGACACGCAACGCTACCATCCAGGATATCACCTGCGACAGCGACGGTAAGATTGCCAACTTCGTCACGAACCGCCATAACTCCCATTCCCTGCCCGTTCACCCGCTACGCAAGAACGAGCCTTACTATCTCGGTGTCTTCCTGGTGGGCGCCTATCAGGAGATTCTCGGTGACATGCACAACCTCTTCGGCGATACCAACGCCGTCCACATCTCCGAGAAGGACGGAACCTACCACATCGACCAGATCATCGACGGTGAGACGGTGGCCGAGGTGCTCGACTACGTGCAGTACGAACCCAAGAAACTCGTGCGCCAGTTGGAAGTCTGGGTAGCCAAGAGCGTGAAACAGGGCAAGATCTCCCTTGAAGAAGGAAAGGAATTCCTGAGCAACTACCGCAGTGGTCTCTATGGCTATACCTATTTGGAGTAAAGGTAAAAAAGTAAAAAGGTAAAAGTGAAAGAGAAACTGACTATCGTGAAAGTGGGCGGTGCCGTTGTCGAAGACGAGGCTCAACTCACGCAGCTCTTGAAGGACTTCAGTGCTATCGAGGGACGTAAGGTGCTCGTCCATGGTGGTGGCCGTCGCGCTACCCAGGTAGCCTCGCAACTCGGCATCGAGTCGAAGATGGTGGGCGGCCGCCGCATCACTGACGCTAACATGCTCCAGGTGGTGACAATGGTCTATGGCGGTCTGGTGATCAAGAACCTCGTGGCTCGTCTGCAGGCCACCGGTGTCAATGCCCTCGGTCTGACGGGTGCCGACATCGACATCATCCGCTCCCATAAGCGTCCGTTGAAAGACGGTATCGACTTCGGTTTCGTCGGT
>JAFYPG010000110.1 GCA_017547605.1 Prevotella sp. | reverse complement strand
GTTTATGCACTAATTTTAGCCTACAAGAGATAGGATAATGGTCACTTGCGTCCATTTTGCTGTCAATTTTGCAGTTATAGGGCTCGAAGTGATCTGAGCACATAATGTGGTCGATGCGGAAGTAAAATCCTTTCTCATTATATGACAAACCGAGTCCTCTTCCAGTCTCTACGAAGCAGTCTTTCAGACCTTTGGCGATGGTACGGCGGGAATAGGAGATGGGATTGTCGTTGAAGTCGCCGCAGACGATGATAGGGTACTGGCGATGCTCCTCGATGTATCGGTGTACGGCATTGGCTCCAGTAGCCCGCAAGGCGGCTGCTTGTCCTAACTTGTTGAGCAGCAGCATCGACTCACTTTTGGCGGTGTCGCGCTGCAGTTTACCAGAAACCATCTTCTTGTATTGGTTGCGGTCTTCCTTAGACAGATGGGTGCCCTCCAGATGGTTGTTGATCACGAGGATGGTGTCACCGTTCACCAATAGATAATAGGCCATTGATCCGTGAGCCTTTGAGGGGTACTTGATGCGCTCTCTCCTCAGGATGGGGAACTTGGAGTGGATACCAACACCATTCACACCGTAGCGTGTCCTCCAGAAATAGACCGTGTCGTTATAGGGGAATGTCTTCTGATACTTCTGAAAGACATAACGGCGCCATTCGTCAACGTCTTCCTGCAGACAGACGATGTCGGGATCCTCGCGCTGCAGATAGTTGGCAATGGTGTCGAAGCCCTGCTCGTACTTCCAGTTGCCACCATACTGGCAGACATTGTACGAGATCACCTTGATGGTGCCTTCTGGCACGTCCTGTGACCCGTTCAGGGGCAGATAGACGGTCAACGGTGGATACACCAGTGCGTAGCCGAGAAGGGGAATCCATAATTTCCTCCACCTGAAGGTCAGCCAGAAGAAAACGAACAGCAGATTAGCCACAAGGAAGAACGGGAAGAGCATCCCCAGGTTGGAGAGCATCTGGTGTGCACTCGGGTTGATGTGGTCGGCATAGCCTGTTGCCAGCATCAACAAGACGGTGGCCAGATTGGCTCCGGCCACGATATTGATGGTGAGTTTCTTCAATTGCTTAATCATCGCTGGTTGCTGGCATCAAAGAGTTTTTTCTTCTCTTCTTTGGTCAGACTGTCATAACCACTTTGGCGGATCTTGTCGAGGATGGCGTCGATCTCTTCCTGATTCTGACGCTTACGGGCATTGTATTCTCTATCTGCCTCCTTGCTGCCGCCGCGCTCTACGTGCATATCGGCGTTATGGTGTCGTTGACTGTTCTGTTGACGTTGCTCAAAGTTGCGCTTGAGGTTTTCGAAAAACTGCTGTCCCCTGCTGCGGTCATAGCCAGAACTGGGATGGCGGTTCCAATAGCGGATCATCAGGTAGCCAAAGAGCATACCACCCAGATGGGCCGTATGGGCCACACCGTCGCCAGAGGAGGCGAGGGCTGAGAAGAACTCGATGGCTACATAACCCAGTACAAACCATTTCGCTTTGATGGGGAAGGGGAACGGGATGATAAAGAGCCGTTCGTTGGGGAAAGTCATGCCGAAGGCAAGGATAATGGCATAGACGGCACCCGAGGCACCGATGGTCGTCCAACTGTTGAGGACATTGGCATAATGCGTGCCGTACTCCATAACGGTGCCGAGAGTAGTTTCCGGCACCTGTTCGGCAACGGTCATATAGAACGAGCCGAACTGGGCAATCTCCTGAAGCAGACCAGCACCGATACCGCACGTAATGTAATAAAAAAGGAATTTCTTCGGACCCCATACGTTCTCAATCACGCAACCGAACATCCATAAGCCGAACATATTGCTCAGGATATGCATGAAACTGGCATGAAGGAACAGATAGGTAACCAGTTGATAGAAGTGGAAATGGCTCGCCATGAAAAAGTGCAGAC
This sequence comes from Prevotella sp., assembly GCA_017547605.1. GTDB lineage: Bacteria > Bacteroidota > Bacteroidia > Bacteroidales > Bacteroidaceae > Prevotella. The sequence continues at coordinate 5,068 of JAFYPG010000110.1, read as the reverse complement.
CACCGATGTCTGCCAGATCAATGCCACGCATCTGAAGTACGTAGGTGGCAATGAACGCAAGCAGATTGATGATCAGCAGGTTTTTCGTGACAGTGGGAATACGAAACATCATCTTTATCTTTTTTGGGTGCAAAAATACGAAAAATATCTCTTTTTTATGCTGAAAAGTGCTCTAATACAAGAAAATTTCATGAAAAAACTCATTTTTTCCGATTTTTTGTTGTTTCTTTGAATACTTTGCATTATATTTGCCAACGAAATCAATAAAACCACAGTTATTACTATTAATAATTCATTAAAATTACAAACATTATGAACAAATCAGAATTGGTAGAGAAGATTGCAGCAGGTGCTGGTCTCTCAAAGGTTGACGCTAAGAAAGCTCTTGATGCAACAGTTGCAGCTATTAAGAACGCTCTCGTAGCAGGTGACAAGATTGCCCTCGTTGGTTTCGGCACATTCAGCGTAAACAAGCGCCCGGCTCGTGAGGGTATCAACCCCGCAACCAAGCAGAAGATCAAGATTGCTGCCAAGAAGGTGGCTAAGTTCAAGGCTGGTGCTGAACTTGCTGATGCAATCAAGTAAGCCATTTGTAAATAAAAATCAAAGGGGATCCCAACGGATCCCCTTCTTTTTGGTGTCTTTTAGAGAGTTGGACGACTCGGATTCGAACCGGGAATGACAGAACCAAAACCTGTAGTGTTACCATTACACCATCGTCCAATGCGGGTGCAAAGGTAGTAAAAATCTGGCATACCGCCAAATTTTTGCCACCTTATCTTATTTTATGATCAGCAGGTAATAGTTCTTCTTACCTTTCTGAGCCAGCAGATACTTGCCGTCGATGAGGTCTTCTGCGGTGATAGGACGGTTCTGGTCAGTCAGTTTTTCCTTGTTCAGTGAAACACCGCCACCCTGTACCATCTTTCGCATCTCACCCTTCGAGGGGAAGACGGGGGCAACAGTGGTCAGCAGTTCAATGGCAGGCTGTCCGAGCTGGTCCTTTGTTATCTCGAACTGTGGTACACCGTCGAACACGTCGAGCAGCGTCTGTTCGTCAAGTTTCTCCAGCCCTTCCTTTGTCGATTTACCGAAGAGGATATTGCTGGCCTCGATGGCCGTGTCGAGAGCTTCCTGGGAGTGTACCATTACCGTCACCTCTTCAGCCAGGCGCTTCTGGAGGATACGGCGACCCGGATCCTGCTTATGCTCCTCGACGAGCGCATCGATAACATCCTTTTCGAGTGATGTGAAGATCTTGATGTAACGCTCTGCATCGTCGTCGCTCACGTTGAGCCAGAACTGATAGAATTTATATGGAGTCGTGCGGACAGGATCGAGCCAGATATTGCCGCTCTCTGTCTTACCGAACTTCTTGCCATCGCTCTTGGTGATGAGCGGACAGGTGAGGGCAAACGTCTCAACCTCATTGCCCAGAGTACGACGGATCAGTTCTGTACCAGTAGTCATGTTGCCCCACTGGTCGTTTCCGCCTAACTGCAGTTTGACACCATAGTGCTGGTAGAGGTACAGGAAGTCATAACCCTGCAGCAACTGATAGGTGAACTCGGTGAATGACAGACCATCACGGGCAGTACCGTTCAGACGCTGCTGCACACTCTCCTTGGCCATCATATAGTTGACGGTGATGTGCTTACCCACCTCGCGGGCGAAGTCGAGGAAAGTGAAGTCTTTCATCCAGTCGTAGTTGTTTACCATGATGGCTGCGTTGGGCTCCTTCGACTCAAAATCGAGGAACTTGGCTACTTGCTTCTTGATGCACTCCTGATTATGGTAAAGTGTCTCATTGTTCAGCAGATTACGCTCCTGGCTTTTACCAGAGGGGTCGCCAATCATACCTGTGGCACCACCCACAAGGATGATGGGACGATGACCGCAACGCTGCAGGTGGCGCAGCATCATGATACCGCACAGGTGTCCGATGTGCAGGGAGTCTGCCGTCGGGTCAGTACCTAAATAGGCGGTAACCATCTCTTTCTGGAGCAGTTCTTCTGTGCCGGGCATCATCTGTGCCAGCATCCCGCGCCATTTCAGTTCTTCTACAAAGTTCTTCTTCATATATCTATTTTATCTTTTTACTTTCTCACCTTTTTACCTTTTCAAGGTACTGGGTCATAGCCCGAACCACCCCAGGGGTTACATCTTAATATCCGCCAAATGGCCAGTCCGAGACCCTTGATGGGACCGTGTTTCATAATGGCCTGTTTGGCATACTCACTGCAGGTTGGCGTGAAGCGGCAGGAGGGTCCCAGCAGCGGGGAGATGCATAACTGGTAGAAGCGGATGGGCAATACCAGAAGCCATTTTATGATGTCAGACAGCCATTTCATGATTTTGCCGCTATACGTTCTAAGAGACCGATAACCCTCTTCTCCACCTCACTGGTTTGGTAGTGCCTGTCTGAGAGCCAGATGAAGGCAATCAATAATTGTTTGTCCTCAGCAACGACTCCTTCGAGCAACTGCTTCTGATGACGGTAGGCCTCCCGTATCTGTCGTTTCACCCTATTCCTATCTACAGCATGCTTGAACCGTTTCTTCGGTACGCTGATCAGGATCTGCACTGGCGCGCAGGATGGCTGACGCGCTGTCTGCACGAAAACTGCCCTTAACGGAAAGGCTGACAGTGACTGACTGTTTCCTTTACCAAAGAGCATCTCAATCAGACGGGTGCTGACGATGCGCTCCTGTTTCCTGAATGTAGGAGCCGCCATCTTCTTGAGAATTATTCTTGGTTTTCTATCAGGTAGTGCTGGAGAGCACTGGTCATCGAGGGGTATTTCTCTGAGGGAGCTTCGATGTCGAGTCGCAGACCGGCATCCTTAGCTGCCTTGGCTGTCGTCGGACCAAAGGTGGCAATGGCAATCTCTCCCTGTTTGAAATTGGGGAAGTTCTTTGTCAGTGATTCGATACCAGCAGGACTGAAGAAAATCAGCATGTCGTAGTCGAAGGTCTTGACCTCCTCTGGTGTGAAGTCATTGCTGACCGTCTTGTACATCACGCACTCACGATGCTGCAGTTTCTTGGAGTCGAGCAGCAGCGTAAGACTGTCGTTATGCACGTCACTCATCGGTACCAGATACTTCTCAGTCTTGTGCTTGACCATGGTGGGCACCAAATCGTCAACACGGCCCGTCTCACCAAAGAACACCTTGCGCTTACGGTACTGCACGTATTTCTGGATATAGAGTGCGATGGTTTCTGTCACACAGAAGTATTTCATGTCTTCCGGAATAGTCACTCTCAGTTCCTTGGCCATGTTGAAGAAATGGTCGATGGCATGCCTTGAGGTAAACACAATGGCGGTATAGTCGAGGATACTAACTTTCTGAGCACGGAACTCCTTGGCGGTAATACTCTCCACTTTGATGAAGGGACGGAACACCAATTCTACTCCGAATCTGTTCGCGATATCGAAATATGGCGACTTCTCACTGTTTGGTCTGGGTTGTGAAACCAGGATCTTCTTAATCATTTATGTCCTAAATTTTTATTTTAAAAATATCCACGATAACCGATAGGCCGCCCCATAACGCGAACAACGGTACCATTTCGAGGGCACAAAAGTACAAAAATATTTGTAGAAAAACTCCATTTTGCTTAAAAAAGATAACATAAGACTTGTAAAATGTCAGTATTTTAACCAAAATGACCACTACGGCGCAGTAAATTGCGGCGTAAACAGGTGAAAAATGCAGATATGCCAACAATAGGAGAATAGGGAACAGCACGGCTCCCTCCATTGCAGTGAGGAAGAGGAGGGTTGTTAAGAATTTTGCATTTCTCCTCTTGTCGAAGAAGAGCATATTGACACCATTGTACAGGATGAAGCGTAGTAGGAAGTACAGTAAGAACACCCCAATGAAGATAGCCAGAATGGTATATTCTGACGACAGGGTAAAGGTGTCTGCGATATAGGCTGTGGCATACAGGTAATACAACAGTCCATATACCAGACAGGTCAGTCCCACAAACACAAACTGGAATTTCACCTCGTTACCTGTCTCGGTGACGTCACGATCAGTCCTTTGGACATAGAAGAAGTTCTTCAACTGTCTGACGATAAATCCGGAAATCCTTGATAAGGTAAAGGCGATAAACAGGAAACAGATGATAAGCAGGCCCGTGATGACATTGTCGTTGCTGAGCGTTTCAGGAATGGGGTCGCCTGCCACGCCAGAACCACCGGCTTGCAGTTCCTCGTGATACATCGTGTCTTTGGAAAAGAAGTTTTCACGGTAGTATAGGGGGAGGTCTGCTTCCGTCATGTCGCGGGGAATACTTTCACCTGGCAGGTGGAGCGTGTCGGGCTGTTCGCTGTAACGGATCTCAACATCTTTCAGCCAGGCCTGTATGGCAGAGTCCTGCTGGGCAGGGGTCGCATCTTTAGGCAACAACCGCAGCACCTGATAGGGTGTCTGCGGTCTTGCCGATATCCTTGCCACGGAATCAAGGTTGCTGAACGCGGCAGGTAGATTGAATATGATGCTGTCCTGTACGGTCATGCTTTATGCCAGACCAAACGCCTTGCGGATATCCTCCACGCGGTCAAGTTTCTCCCACGTGAAAAGTTCCACCTCCATGATCTTTGTCGGATGATAGTGGCTGGTGAAGGTCTTTTTGATGGTTTCCGGCTGGCGACCCATGTGACCATAGGCGGCCGTCTCACTGTAGATGGGCTGGCGCAGTTTCAAAGTACGCTCGATGGCCTTCGGACGGAGGTCGAACAGGGCCTCGATCTTCTTGGCGATCTCACTGTCGCTCATCTGAACCCTGCTACGGCCGTAGGTGTTCACGTAGATGTTCATGGGCTTGGCCACACCGATAGCGTAGCTGACCTGTACCAGCATCTCGTCGGCCACACCTGCTGCAACCATGTTCTTGGCGATATGACGGGCGGCGTAGGCAGCACTACGATCGACTTTCGAGGAGTCCTTGCCAGAGAAGGCACCACCCCCGTGGGCACCCTTGCCGCCATAGGTATCGACGATGATTTTACGGCCCGTCAGACCCGTATCTCCGTGAGGCCCGCCAATGACGAACTTACC
>JAFYPG010000109.1 GCA_017547605.1 Prevotella sp. | reverse complement strand
TTGCCATCCTTGTTGAAACCGTCGTTGCCAGCGAAGTTGGTATAGGCCTGCAGCGAGGCAAAACCGAAGTCGTAGCCAATGTTAGCCTCGAAGACATGGTTCGTACCATGGGCGTCGTACTTGAAGTATCGACCATCCGGATCAAGACCATTCTTGTTGAACCAATAATCGGTGATACCGATATTGAAACCTCCAGCGGTGTAGGCCAGTGTCAGGTCGAATTCCTTCGTATCGCTGGCTTCCGTCACACCCACACTACCCCAGGCCGTCAGTGACAGACCTTTATAGGCAACTCCTAACGTAGGCTGTACGGCCGTGTTTCCTAAATCCTGACCACGCCAGATATACTGATTCACAAAGTCGGCTGCCACCGTTGTCTCTACTGTATCCTGTGCCATAGCACTCCATCCTGTAGCCATCATCATGGCCATTAAAACAATCTTTTTCATAACTTTTCACCTTTTTACTTTTTTACCTTTTTACCTTTTAGTTATAGCACATTTCTCCGTGCTCATAGACATCCAGACCTTCTTCCTCGATGCGCTTATCGACACGCAGGCCATGAATCTTCTTGATGCCATAGAAGAGGGCGAAACCACAGGCAGCAGCCCAGAGGTCGATGACGAGAATACCAAAGCACTCTGCAGCGAAGAATCCCCATCCGAAGCCATAGAAGGCACCGTTGCTTGTAGAGAGCAGACCTGTCATCAGGGTACCAAGGATACCACAGATACCATGTACGCTGGAAGCACCAACGGGATCGTCGATATGCAGCTTGTGATCGATAAACTCGATGGCATAGACGAGGGCGAAACCACAGGCGAGGCCAATGATGACGGCACCTACAGGTGACACGAGGTCACAACCAGCCGTGATACCTACCAAACCGGCCAACACACCGTTGAGCGTCAGAGAGAGTGAGGGCTTGCCATACTTGGCCCAGGTGAGGAACATCGTAGCCACACCACCAGCGGCAGCAGCGAGGTTCGTGGTCAGGAACACGTGAGAGATGGCAATACGGTTCACCTCACCAGAGGCTGCCAACTGAGAACCTGGGTTGAAACCAAACCATCCCAGCCAGAGGATGAAGACACCCAGAGAAGCCATGGCCAGGTTGTGACCAGGAATAGCACGGCTCTTCTTGTCATCACCATACTTACCAATACGGGGACCTAATGCCATTGCACCAATCAGTGCCAGCACACCACCTACGCTATGTACGATGGCCGAACCTGCAAAGTCGTGGAACACATCGCCAAAGGTACTCATCATAAAACTATCAGCAGCATCATTGCAGAGCCAGCCACCACCCCAGGTCCAGTGACCTTCGATGGGATAGATAAACAATGAGATCACTGCACTATAGACGAGGTACATCGAGAACTTCGTGCGCTCAGCCATCGCACCAGAGACGATCGTGGCAGAAGTGGCACAGAAGACGGTCTCGAAAATCAGGAAGCCCTCTACAGGCAGGTCTCCCTTATAGAAAGAGAGGTCACCCCAGTTAGGCATACCAACGAATCCTGCGCCCTCGCTTCCAAACATAAAGCCGAAGCCCAGGAAGAAGAACAATAACGAGCCGAACATAAAATCGACGAAGTTCTTCATCAGGATGTTAGCCGTGTTCTTACTACGCGTGAAACCTGCTTCACACAGCGCAAATCCGGGCTGCATCCAGAAAACCAACATGGCTGCCAATAGCATCCATACGGTATCGAGTGATAATCCAATTTCGTTCATAATCATTTTGTGTTTGTGTTGTTACCCTTTTTACTTTCTCACCTATTTACTTTTTATCACGGAGCACCGTGTCACCGTTCTCACCGGTGCGTATAGACCATGTCTCTATGACGTCGCTCACGAAGATACGACCATCACCGACCTCGCCCGTATGGGCCACCTCCAGCAGTACCTTGATGGTAGGATCGACAATGATGTCGCGACAGACAATGGAGATTGCCACACGCTCGATCACGTCGGTACTATACTGCACACCACGATAGATTCGTTCCTGGCGGCTCTGTCCGATACCGTGGACGTCGTGGTACTCAAACCAGTCGATGTCGGATGAAAGCAATGCGGCCTTCACCTCCTCGAACTTGGTCTTGCGGATAATTGCTTCAATCTTTTTCATACCTTTTTAATTTTAAGTTACCTTTTCTTTTTACCTTTTCTCTCTTTTAAACTTACATGTGACACTTTGTATGTTTTCGGGTGCAAAGTTACGACGTTTTGAAAGCAAAAACGATATAATTGTTCGCATTTTGGACAAGAATATTTTGTTTTGTTATCCTTTTGGTTTCTTTTATATATATTTGCTTACGATTTGAAAGAAATAGACGGTATTTTGCTTACGATTTGTTACCTATCACCAAAACAAAGATCGTAATATGAAATATTCTTTGCATTTTTATCCATATCGCCGTAATTTTGCCGTCGCAAACAAGAACAATATGAAAGAGAAAATACCATTTACCAAGATGCACGGAGCAGGCAATGACTACATCTACGTCAACACCTTATTATATACTGTGCCTGATCCAGAGAAAGCGGCCATCGTCTGGAGCGACCGCCACAAAGGCATCGGCAGCGACGGACTGGTGCTGATTGGGAAATCGCCCGTTCCTGAGGCCGACTTCTCGATGCGCATCTTCAATGCCGACGGCAGTGAAGCCATGATGTGTGGCAATGCCTCGCGCTGCATCGGAAAATATTTGTATGAGAGAGCCCTGACAACACAAACACAAATCCGACTACTCACACTCTCTGGCATCAAGACCCTGGATCTCCATGTCACACCAGACGGCACGGTGGAAAGCGTCACCGTCGATATGCTGGAACCTGTATTGAAAAATGAAGAGCAGTTCATTCCGTCGCGAAGTATGGGCAAAGGAACCTTCGTATCCATGGGAAATCCCCACTACGTCATCTTTACGGATGACATCGACCAAGTGGGCGAGGCAGGACGCGCCCTCGAACTCCACCCTGCCTTTCCCCAGCGTTGCAACATCGAGTTCGCACGCGTCGAGGCCGACGGCAGCATCCGCACCCGTGTCTGGGAACGGGGCAGCGGCATCACGATGGCCTGTGGCACTGGTGCCTGTGCCACGGCCGTAGCAGCCTGCATCACGGAGAGGGCCGGTAGAAAAAGTCGCATCGTGATGGATGGCGGTACGCTTGATATCGAATGGCGCGAGAGCGACAACCACATCTATATGACAGGACCTGCCGCCTTTGTCTTCGATGGTGAAATAGAACTTCCTTAACATTTCTCCTTTCAATTTGTAAGCAAATCGGTATGTTATCGTTACAGATTGTTACTTTCGCGGAAAATCAAGATTAAAATGTACGGAAAGAGACGGTATAAGTTTACAAAATGTCATACCTTTGCCGTCGATTTCAAGCAAAAAGAAAGATTAAACAAGGATAATATGACAAAAAGTAAGCAAACTCAAACCGAAAAAGGACTCTACCAAAGTGCGTACGAGCATGATGCGTGTGGTGTTGGCATGATTGTGAACATCCACGGCAACAAGAGCCATGAGCTCGTCGATAATGCACTCAAGGTGCTGGAGAATATGAGGCATCGTGGTGCAGAGGTAGGAAAAGATGGCGACGGTGCGGGCATCATGATCCAGATCCCGCACGAGTTTATCCTGTTGCAGGGCATTCCCGTGCCAGAGAAAGGAAAGTACGGCACCGGTCTGGTGTTCCTGCCCAAAGAGGAGAAGGCACAGCAGGAAATCCTGAGCATCATGATCGAAGAGATCGAACGCGAGGGATTGCAGTTGATGCACCTGAGGACGGTGCCCACTAACCCTGACTGTCTGGGAGAGGCTGCCCTGGGTACGGAACCCGACATCAAGCAGATCTTTATTACGGGTGTCAGTGACGAAAAAGTGGAGGCCTTCCCGCGAACATTATATATTATTAGAAAGAAGATCGAGAAGCGGGTCAACCACAAGGACTTCTACATCTGTTCACTGAGCAACACAAACATGATTTATAAAGGAATGCTGTCGTCGATGCAAGTGCGTCAGTATTTCCCTGATTTGACCAACCCCTATCTGACAAGCGGACTGGCGCTGGTGCACTCACGTTTCAGCACAAACACATTCCCAACGTGGTCGCTGGCCCAGCCCTTCCGCCTGTTGTGTCACAATGGTGAGATCAACACCATCCGTGGTAACCGTGGTTGGATGCAGGCGCGAGAGAGCGTCTTGTCGAGTGAGGCCTTAGGCGACGCCAAGGCTATCTCACCCATCGTTCAGCCTGGCATGAGCGACTCTGCCAGCCTTGACAACGTACTGGAGTTCTTCGTGATGAGCGGTCTCTCGCTGCCCCACGCCATGAGCGTACTGGTGCCAGAGAGTTTCAATGACAAGAACCCCATCTCGGAAGATCTGAAGGCCTTCTATGAGTACCACTCCATCCTGATGGAGCCATGGGACGGTCCTGCCGCCCTGCTGTTCAGCGACGGACGTTTCGCTGGTGGTATGCTCGACCGTAACGGTCTGCGTCCCGCCCGTTACACCATCACCAAGAACGATACGATGATCGTGGCTTCAGAGGTGGGTGTGATGGACTTCGACCCCACGGAGATTGCTGAGAAGGGACGTCTGCAGCCAGGTAAGATCCTGCTCATCGATACAAAGGAAGGAAAAATATACTACGACGGCGAGATCAAGCAGCAGTTGGCCAACGAGCATCCGTATCGTCAGTGGCTGAGCACGAACCGTATCCAACTGGAGAAACTGAAGAGCGGTCGCCATGTGGAGAACGGTGTGAGCGACCTGCTGAAGAAAGAGGTGATGTTCGGCTACGGTGCAGAGGACATTGACGCCACCATCGTTCCGATGGCCGTGAACGGTCAGGAGCCTACGGCCTCGATGGGTAACGACACGCCACTGGCCGTACTCTCTGACAAGCCGCAGACTTTCTTCAACTATTTCCGTCAGCAGTTCGCCCAGGTGACGAACCCCGCCATCGACTCCATCCGCGAGGAACTGGTAATGTCATTGACGGAATATATCGGACGCGTGGGTACGGGCATCCTGAACCCTGACGAGACGAACTGTAAGATGGTGCGCCTGCCCCATCCCATCCTGAACAATACACAACTCGATATCCTGTGCAACATCCGCTATAAGGGATTCAATACCATCAAGTTGCCCACTTTGTTCGATGGAACGAAGGGGGGCGACGGTCTGCGCGAGGCGCTCGACGCCCTGTGTCATCAGGCTGAGAAAAGCGTCGATGAGGGGTATAACTACATCATACTGAGCGACCGCGATGTGGATGCCGAGCACGTGGCGATTCCTTCGCTGTTGGCTGTCTCAGCCGTCCATCACTACCTGATCTCCGTCGGCAAACGTGTGCAGACAGCGCTGATCGTCGAGAGCGGTGAGATCCGTGAGACGATGCACGCTGCCCTGTTGTTGGGCTACGGTGCTTCGGCCCTCTGTCCCTACATGACGTTCGCCATCCTCGACAACCTCGTGAAACAGCATAAAATACAAGAGGACTACGCTACTGCCGAGGCCAACTATATCAAGGCCGTCAAGAAGGGCCTGTTTAAGATCATGGCCAAGATGGGTATCTCGACCATCCGCTCTTATCGCGGTGCGAAGATCTTCGAGAGCATCGGACTAAGCGAGAACCTGCTAAAGACGTACTTTGGCACAGAGGTAAGCACCGTTGGCGGTATCGGACTGGACAAGATCGCCAGCGATGCCGTAGCCATGCATCAGGCAGCCTTTGCCCATAGCAACACAGACACCAAATTCCTGCCGAACCTGGGTCAGTTCCACTGGCGCAAGGACGGTATCAAGCATGCCTGGAACCCTGAAACCATCGCCACCTTGCAACTGGCCACCAGAACTGGTAACTACGAGAAGTTCAAGCAGTTCTCGAAACTGGTGGATACCAAGGAATCGCCCATCTTCATCCGCGACTTCATGGGTTGGAAGAAGAATCCTATCAGCATCGACGAGGTGGAGCCTGTGGAGAACATCGTGAAGCACTTCGTGGCAGGTGCCATGTCGTTTGGCGCTCTCTCGAAGGAGGCTCACGAGGCCATCTGTCTGGCCATGAACAAACTGGGTGCCCGCTCGAACACTGGTGAGGGTGGTGAAGACTCGGAGCGTTTCCACTCCACCTTC
>JAFYPG010000108.1 GCA_017547605.1 Prevotella sp. | reverse complement strand
GTTACGGCGACGCTCGAAAGCCTGGCGCATATCCTCCACGCACTGCTGATCCGAGATATAGGCATATTCTGCTGCCTTCTGACTGACAGAGCAAGGACCACTGGTATATTGGCCCTGCAGCTTGTTACAGCCCTTGACGATCCATTCCGGGGCAGCGATATAGCCGATGCGCCAGCCTGTCATGGCGTATGCCTTCGACACACCATTGACGATGATGGCGCGCTCCTTCATGCCAGGGAACTGGGCAATCGACTCGTGCTTGCCGATATAATTGATATGCTCGTAGATCTCGTCGGCTAGTACGAACAGGTCATCGTGGCGCAGGATAACCTCTGCCAACGATTGCAGTTCTTCCTTGGAATAGACACTGCCCGTCGGGTTGCTTGGTGAACAGAGGATAATCATACGGGTTTTCGGGGTGATAGCGGCTTCCAACTGCTCGGCAGTCATCTTGAAGTTCTGCTCGAAACCGGCTTCCACGATCACGGGGTTACCACCTGCCAGAAGCACCATCTGAGGATAACTCACCCAATAAGGGGCCGGGATGATCACTTCCTCGCCATCATTGACCAAGGCCATGATGGTGTTACAGACACTCTGCTTGGCACCGTTGGAAACGAGGATCTCTGCGGGAGTGTAGTGCAGATGGTTTTCTCGCTCCAACTTACGGGCGATGGCCTGACGCAGGTCAGGATAGCCAGGTACGGGCGAGTATCTGGAGTAGTTCTCGTCAATGGCGAGTTTGGCCTCTTGCTTGATATGGTCAGGAGTGTTGAAGTCGGGTTCTCCCACACTCATATTGATTACGTCAATACCCTGAGCCTTCATTTCAGAGCTTTTCTGTGACATTGCCAGCGTGGCTGATGGAGCTAAGCGCTGCAGACGATTAGATAATTGTGCCATATTTGTACAAATTTTGTGCAAAAGTAATCATAATATTTCTGAATACGAAAGGAAAACGCCACTTTTTCGACATTTGCGCAGAAATTGTGACATTTTGAGCGTCATTTCAGATGTAGGGTGTGTCCCATCCTGTTTTTCTTTGTTTCCAGATAGCGCAGGTTGTAGGGGTTGGGCGTTACCTCGATGGGGACGTTTTCGATAATCTCCAGTCCGTAAGCTTCCAGTCCTACGCGCTTCACGGGATTGTTCGTCAATAGGCGCATCTTGTGGACGCCTAAGTGGCGCAGCATCTGTGCACCACAGCCGTAGTCTCTTTCGTCAGGCTTGAAACCAAGGTGAACGTTGGCATCAACGGTGTCGAGGCCCTCTTCCTGTAGCTTATAGGCGGCGATCTTATTCATCAGACCGATGCCACGGCCTTCCTGTTGCATATAGATGACCACACCCTTGCCCTCCTTCTCAATGGTCTGCATGGCCTTGTGGAGCTGTTCTCCGCAGTCGCAGCGCTTTGAGCCCAGGATGTCGCCCGTCATGCAGGAGGAGTGGACACGCACCAGGATAGGTTCGTCTTCCTTCCATTCGCCTTTAATGAGAGCGAGGTGTTCCAGACCGTTGCTCTTCTGGCGGAAAGGAATCAGACGGAAATGGCCGTAGTCTGTAGGCATCTCCACCTCTTCGCCGACCTCAATCAGTGATTCCTTTTTCAGGCGGTAGGCGATCATATCTTTGATGCTGATGATTTTCAGGTTCCACGCCTTTGCAAACTCTATCAGTTGTGGGAGACGCGCCATCGTGCCGTCCTCGTTCATGATCTCCATCAAGGCACCGGCAGGGTAGAGCCCAGCCATATGACAGAGATCGATGGCGGCCTCGGTGTGGCCACTGCGGCGCAGAACCCCATTCTCCTGTGCATAGAGGGGATTGACATGACCTGGACGTCCAAAGGTTTCTGGGGTCGATGTTGGGTCGGCCAGGGCTTTGATTGTCTCTGCACGGTCATGGGCGGAAACGCCTGTCGTACAACCTTCGAGTTTATCGACGGTCACCGTAAAGGGGGTACCCAGTACGGAGGTGTTATCCTGCACCTGATGGGGCAGGTCGAGCTCCTTACAGCGCTCTATGGTGATGGGGGCGCAGAGGACACCACGTGCGTATTTTAGCATGAAGTTCACCTTCTCTGCCGTGATTTTCTCTGCGGCGATGATCAGGTCTCCCTCGTTCTCGCGGTCTTCGTCATCAACCACGATTACGAAATCTCCCTTTCTGAAGTCCTCAACGGCTTCCTCTATGGTGCTCAACTTGAAATCTTCCATATCTCTCTAATACCTTATTATATATTATAGGAGTTCTGTGATTCTCTTTTGTTCTGTAGATAGTTCCAGCGCCCTTGGAATAATCTTGTCATTGGCTTGTCTGATCGTGCGCAGGTCCTTGTAAAGGCGCAGGCGGAAGCGGATCATCCTGATGTAGAAGAAGATTCCTATGGGCAGCAGCAGTCCCGTTATGGCGTTCAGCCATTTCTTGCGGAACGGACGGGTATGGGCACGCACGGCAATGATCGGGTAGTTGTTGAGTTCTGAGAGTATCAGTTTATCACGTGTGTAACTCAGATCATCGATGGCCGTTTCGAGTGCCTCGTTGATATGCTCAATCTCATGGTCATCGCCAGGATGGAAGAATACGTTAATGGGATTCGGCCATCTAAGCAACTTGTGGTGCTCACTGTATGCCTCGATTTCCTTGGAGACATTGAACAGAATGTCCACGTCCTTCTCGTATTTTGGATCTTCGATGATGACCTCTTTACGGAAGATATGGCGCTTCTCGCGTAAACCGAGGATGCGCATGAGAATATTCTTGTAAAGGTCGATGTTGAACACTGTCGAGTCTTTATTGGCCTTATAAGTAAAGAAAGCCGCAATAGGCGTGAGTACCACCGTTGAGATAGTCTGTCCGAACCATACTGTCCACTGGCCGTCGCGTGCCATCTTCATGCCAGAATTGTCGAAGATGAAATAGACGATGAACACTAATACGGACACAATGACTGGTACGCCCAGACCTCCCTTGCGGATAATGGCTCCCAGAGGGGCGCCGATGAAGAAGAAGATGAGGCATGAGAGGGCAAGGGTAAACTTCTTGATGGCTTCAATCTGATGTCGGCGGTAGTTGCGGTGCAGGTAACTGACATATTCGATTTTTATATCCATATCAGTGAGAATACTCTGCACACTGGCGAGGGCCCCCTTTACGGCCGACTGCTGGTCTGCTGGCTTTAGTCGCTCAAAGACGGAGTCGTATGGAGTGGTGTCTTCGGCTATTGTCTTCAAGACCTTGATAGAATCCTGCTGACTCAGGGAAGGGTGGTTGAGGAGATGGCGCTTGGCTTCTACATAATAGGCATTGCCGATACTGTCGTTATACTCCTTAATAGAGTCCATGTCGTGTAGGATGGAACTCAGGCTTTTGGCACGGGCATCGCCAGCAACGTCGTTCATGTCGGCCATGTTGAAGCCTCCATCAAAGTCAAGTACGATCCGCTTGCTGACAAATGTTTCCCGGCGATAGGGAATATTGGCGCTATTGGCAATATCAGAAGAACGCATGTTCTCAAACCATTCCCCACTATACAGGTTCAGCACCAGATGCTTCTTCTCTTCTGTCGATTGCATCATGCCAGAGTCTGCCAGGATGATGGCCTGATCTTCGTAACTACCTGTCTGGCGGTAGATCATGATGCCGTAGAGCATGCCAGTCTTCAGATCCTTTTTCTGCACGTAGATATTCGTATTGCGTATGCCATCGTAGAATACGCCTTCCGGGATTTCCAGTTCAGGACTCTTCTGTTTCATAGAGACCAACAACTGTGACAAGTGTAGGTTGGATCTCGGTCCGATACTGTCTTGGAAATAATAGGAGATGCCGGCAATCAGTATCACGATAACGATCAGTGGACGGAAAGCCTGCATGAGTGAGATGCCTGCTGCCTTGATGGCTGTCAGTTCCGAACTTTCGCCCAGGTTACCGAATACGATTAGAGAACTTAGCAGGATGGCCAATGGCAGGGCTTGAGGCAACAGCATCAGTCCCATGTACCAGAAGAACTGGGCCATGATGTCCAGTGACAGTCCTTTTCCAATCAGTTCATCGACATAGCGCCACAGAAACTGCATCATCAGCACGAATTGGCAGATGAAGAAGGTGCCCATGAACAGCAGACCAAACTGTTTGGCGATGAAAATGTCTAATTTCTTGATTCGGAACATCTCTGTAGTGCGCCTTACGGGCTGCAAAATTACAAAAAAGAAGTGAAAAGTGTGAACCACCTTTCACTTTTTTACCTTTTTTACCTTTTATAGTCCGCTGGCACGGTGCAACTTGTCGAGGTTGCTCTCCCATAGGATCCTAAGCCCGTCGGCGTCGTCGTCCTCAGCAAAGTCTGTGATGAGAAGGGTCAGTTGGTTCGTCAGTTCGCTCTTTCCAATGCGCATCTCCCAATAGGTGTCCTCTTCCTCATCGTCGTAGTCCCATTTCAGTTTGATGTGGTCGAACTTTACATATTCTAATAACTGTGCCTGACGGATATCTTGTTCCGTCCACGGCTCTCCCCATGTGAAGGTGAATACACCATCTTCCTCTGTGACATGGTCTGCCAGCCAACGCTCCAGCCCATGTGCACTACTGATTTGCTCCCATACGATATTGGGCGACTTAGTCGTCAGGGGGTATTCGATGTCAATACGTTGCTTTCCCATATGCTTCGGGTGAGTTTTGTTATTGGCGTTAGGATTGTTCTACGGCACAAAATTACGAAAAATATCCGAAACACAAAAATATTTTCTAGAAAAATTTTGGTAGTTTCGGAAAAAGTAGTACCTTTGCACCCGCTTAACAGCAAGATGGCGGGATAGCTCAGCTGGTTAGAGCGCATGATTCATAATCATGAGGTCGCCGGTTCAATCCCGGCTCCCGCTACACTGAAAATCAACGAGTTACAGAGATGTAGCTCGTTTTTATTTTGTGCTCGGTGAAATTCAGGTGAAATTCGCGACGAAAAAGTTAGCTTGTGAAATTCGGTGCAAACTATTAATATATTATGGCATTTCTTGTTGTTTCGAACGCCTTTAAATTCTCGCTCGGTATTCCGCGCTCGAGCTTTGCTCGTTTGCCAACACAGGAATGCAAGAAGTGTGAGAGAAAGAAAGGTGCAAAGACCGTTGCAGATCCTTGCACCTCTATTCTTTATTGTCAATAGTCCGGTGACAGGTGTGGGTATACCCCAGGTGCTGTCCCCATGACTAGGGCTCGGAGGGTCTGGGCGTGAAGGGGAGGTGGGGGCTTCCCCCTGCACGCCCGACCGAGAGAGATTATTTCTTCACGAGGCGGACGGGGAATGTTCCCTTAGTGTCTGATACTTGCACAGTTCCGTTATATAAAGAGAATTGCAGGCTCTTTTCATTAGTGAGCATGTAATAAACCCACCAAGAGCCTATGGCATAACTTAAGACTTCCTCAAACCCCGTCACACCACCATAGAGCATGGCTGTTATTGGCTGGGCAAAGCCATTGTTGCTAAGCTTGTCAATGATGTCCTGGGCATCATCTTTCGTTGGAACCCGCCAGCCTGCAGGGAAATTGGCATATTTATCATTCTCACTGTCAAAGTTTTGATATTTCACCGTGAATTTTTCTCCATTCACATCAATATCGTAATCCCATATAGACCAACCACTTGTATTCCCGCTGTGGTATAATTCACGCATCCACACGTTATTGAATATCTTGACCAGCGGATAATTCCAGTCGCTCATCTCCAGATACTCATCTCTCGGGTCGTCGGCCTTGAGGGCTGTGGTTCCCTCGGGCAGGGCGGGCAGCACGGATGCGCCGCGCAGATAGACCGTGGTGGCCGTGCCGTAGTCGAGGTCTTCGTAAGCTTCGACCGACACGTTGGTGCCGCTCCACGATACGCGGGCGGGCTTGTGGGTGCTGTCGCCAAGGAAGAAGCCCATGTTGTAGCGGGCCTTGTTGTTAACGACGGGATAGACGACGGTGACGCGCTGGTCGCGGTTGATGTTGGGGATAAACTCGTTGCAGACCTGGCCTACCCACTGTCCTCCGAGGTAGATGTCCTTGATGAGTGTGGAGTTGTACTTGGCATCAGTGAAGGAGGGCACGGTGAACTCGGTGACGGTGCCGCACTTGTAGGTGGAGAAGTCGGCGGCTACAGAGCCGTCGGTCATGTATGACTTAAGTGCATTGTAGCGGTCTTCGCCTCCCTCGGCCTCGATGTCAACGAGTTCATAGAGGGGTACGAGGGATGAGCTGCTGAAGTTGACGAGTGCCATGTTGTCGGTAGTGACAGACTCTTTCCATGCCTCATAGTTCTCGGCGGTGAATGTCTTCTCGGCACCCAGTTTCGTGGCCAGTGCCTCGTCGCCTCCGAGCACGCTCATGGAGAGGCGGATGGCCTTGCTGTTGTCTTTGTACGACTGCTTGAAATGCTCATCGACCGATGCCTCGGCCTTGACGATGCCGTCGTAGCTGGCCTTGGCGAAAGCCTTGACGTCGTAGGAGGTAGTGATTTCGCTTGTATTCACCTGCAGCGAGCGGCGCAGGCGTCCACCGAGTCCGGCCTCGACGATGACATGGGTGCCGAAGTCGCTGATGAGACGCTTGAAGCCCTCGGGGGTGTTAGGGTAGAGGTTGCGCTTGCCGCGTTTGGTCTGCACGGGGAGTCCGTTGATGGCGTTGTAGGCATCGTCGGTCATGTAGTCGAAGATGAGCGACTGCGGGCTCTTGTTAAGCGATGCGCGGCGCTTCTGCACGTCGAAGTAGGTGGAGGCGTACTCGTAGGTGCTGCTCTCGGAGGTCTCCATGTCGAACGATGCATTGGCCTCGCCCTTGAATGCTCCGTAGCTGCCCTCTACGCTGGCCTTGACGGTGAGCTTGTTCGAGACCTCGCTGATGGTGCTGCCGGTGACGGTGTAGTCGGAGAGTTCCACCTGGGCGGCGTTCACGCCCTCGATGCCGTCGGCAATCAGTTGCTTGGTGTCGAAAATCTCGACCTTCACGGAGTTGGGGCTTGCCCACTCGCCGGTGATGTCGTAGCTGTAGCCCACGGCGTAGATTTTGTTGGTGGTCTCGATGATGTCGGCAGCATTGCCTCCATAGTCGCCCAGATACTTCTGCTCCACGGTGAGCGAACGGTTCAGCTCTTCGTGACCGGGGAAGGCGATGTCGAGGGTGCCGAGCTTGCGGTCCTCGAAGGTGTTGTTCTCCACTGCGACGGTGACGGTGGCGTTGCCCGTGCCCTGGCCGTTCTTCACGTGCAGGAAGCGGTTCTGGCTGGTGACCGTCCACTGGCCGTCGGTCTTGATGTCGAAGGTGAACTCGCTGGCACCAGCCTCGACGAGGATGTAGCCCTCCTGTGTGGTGCTGACGGTGGCGGGCAGGCTGACGTCGGCCACGTACTTGTCGTCGTCGCTGTCGGAGCAGGCGGCGAGGGTAATCATTGCGATGGCCATGGCCATCAGACTTCTGAATGTTTTTCTCATTGTCGTTTTGTTTTAATTATGAAACTTATTTTGATTATACCTTATTTATTATATCGGATGAACTCGGCGGGGCCGGTGGTGAAGAGGTTGCCGTAGTGGTCGGCATTGACGATGCGGGCGTGGGAGCCGAGGGTGTGCTGGGCGCAGTAGAGGAAGAGGTCGCGGAAGCTGGTGTCAGGGTTGTCGGTGAGACAGGTAACGAGGTTCAGCGTGAAGCGGTCGCACATCCAGATGCGGGCCTCGTCGCTCCAATGGTCGGCCCACGACTGCTCGGCGGCGTTGGCTCCGCTCATGGCAAGCACGCCGTCGATGCCTTCAATGCCACTGATGACGCACTCGCCGTAGCAGGGCTCGGCGGCGATACAGAGTTTGCGGAAGTGCATCTCGCTGGCGGTCTCGCGGAGGAGGTCGGCGGTAAAACCCTGACGGGCGGGGGTGTCGCGCCAGCAGAACTCGTTGGATCCTCCTTGCGACTGGCTGCGGCCATGGCCGCTCCAGTAGAAGAGCACATTGTGGCCTTCGCCCTGCGGCAGCACGACGGGGGTCGTCGATGTCTGGTTGCCCTTCAGGATGTTGGCGATGTCGCGGGCCGTCAGGTTATTGCTGTCGTAATCGACCTCGGCTTTCGGCAGAGCGTCGGTTCCAGAGAGCAGATCGGAGCCTGTGGGCGACGTGCGGACGGTGCCGGGCTGCGGGTTGTTGGGGTGCGAGGCCATGTCGGCATCGATGATGAGGATGATGTGGTCATCAGGGAATCCGCCACGGCGCAGGGCCTGATAGACGCTGAGCACGTCGGCCTGGTGGCGGTAGTTGATATAGCCCTCGGAGCCCTGCACGAGCACGGCGTACTGGTCGGTCATCGTGGGAAAGGCGAAGTGGTGGTCAGTGCCGCCGCTGGCCTGTTCCATGAAGTCGGCGCTGGCCTGCTGCTCGTTGTAGAGGTAGAGCCAGGCGGCGGTGGCATCGGTGGTGCGGCCGCCGGTGGTGCCGAAGTACTGGCGGTGCAGGATCTGCCCGTCGATGATCTGCCAGCGCACATAGGTGGTCGTGGTGGCGGCGGTGTAGGTGTCGCGGTCGAAGCTGATCTCGCCAGAGGCTCCGATGAAGTGGAGCTGCTGCCCGCGCTCCATGGCCGAGAGGTAGATCTCCATGGCGGTGGCATTCCAGGCAGAGCCGCCCATAGGGGCAGCAGCGGAGCCGGAGGTAATGGCGATGATGGCCTGGTTGAGGTCGTCGGCGATGGCATCGCCGACCACTGAACGTCGGTGCTCATTGTAGCAAGCGGCGAAGGCGGCGAGCATGAGGGCGTCGTAGAACTTGCACTCGGCGAAGGTGGGCAGCTGGTCGAAGCGGGTCTTGTAGCTCATCTCGAAGCCGGTGCCGGGGTCGGCGTAAGGCGAGAATCCTTCGGTGCCCTGCAGGATCTTCGTGCCACGGGGACCGAGGGCGGCCAGGCCCTCCTCGCTCAGGCCGGAGAAGGCGAAGTAGGTCTGGAAGGACGCTTTGAACAGTTGCCATTGCTCATCGTTGGCGGGGTCGTCGGGGTCCTGGCTGGGCAAGTAGGGACCCAGTTCGGGGTCGTCGAGCAGCGCCTTGCGGTTGGCACGCACCACGTCGTACATCTGCTGGCCGGTCTCCACGGCACAGAAGATGGCAGACTGGAGCAGCGGGTTCTGGCGCATAATGGGGCGGTATTCGCTGAGCTGCGAGAGCAGTTCGGCGGTGGAGCCGTACTGGAGGTTGCGCTGCAGCTCGATGCCGTCCTGCTGGGCGTAGAAGGGTGCCCAGTAGTTGAAGGTCATGCCATAGGCGTCGTTGGGCGAGAAGACGCCGCACATCGGGGCGCCGAGGTCGTCGATAAAGTCCTTGTACTGGTTGTTGCGGTACTGGCTCTCGGTGGCGAAACCGCTCATGAGCAGGCCGGCGAAGTTGACGTCGGTCTCTGTGAGCGACCAGAGGAAGGGCGACTGGTTGGTCTGGAGTCCGCTGGTGGTGACGGCGTAGCGGCGGATGATATCCTCGCTGGTGGCGGTGGGCACGATGAGGGGTTTCTGCGTCTTCATGCAGGCGGGGGCGAACTGCGCCACGCTCTCGTTGGCAAAGGGGCCGATGACGGCGATGACGGTGCTGTCGCCCGCCAGCGTCTCGCTCAGGGCGGTAAGATCAGTGGAGAGTTCGTCGTACCACCTGATCTTCAGGTCGATGGCCAGCGTGTCGTGCATCTGTGCCTCGCGGAAGTTCTGGAGGAACCAGTCGGCGGTTCGCTCTAAGCGGGTTTTCGTGGCAGCATCGCCGATGGGCGCCACCACGGCCACCGTCTTCTCAACCCAGTGACGGGCGGGGATAATCTCGGTACGGTCGTCCTCTTGCTTGCAGCCCGTGAAGAGCATAATGCATGCTGCGCACAGCCACATCTTCCATCTGACATCAAACATCTTACTTCCCATATTCGGCCTCCTTTCTGATTGCATCGTTGTGGATGGTGTTACGTAGCTCTTCTGTGAGCACTTCGGCTGAGAGATTAAAGGTGAGCACATCGTGGAACAGGCTGTTGTCGGTCACGACCTCCACGCCGGTATAGCCGTCGGCCAGGCCGAGCGACTGGTGCTTGGGCATGCCGTCGGCACTGAGCCACTGGCTAATGCAGAGGCTGACGGCGCGGTCGATATGCTTGACGGCAGACAGCGAACTGTTGGTTGAGTTGTAAGCGACGTTGACACCCATGATATCGTAGCCGCCCATCAGGTCGCTTAGGTGCTGGAACGTGCGGGCCGCTCCGCCGCAGACGGGCACGAGCATGTGGAAGTAGCTGGGCCATTCGCGCTCGTACATGATACGCATGGCCGTGGTGTCGGCAATCGAAAAACCGCCACCCGGTTCGTCGGAGAGGTATTCGGTGACGAGCGTCTTGTCGTAGTTGAGACGCTCAGGGTAGTGGATGTAGTCGGCACGGAAACCATCGGTAAAACCGCTGACGGCTCCAGCCACCGTCTCCACCTTGGGATTGGCGGCCACCAGCAGCACGTCGGGAGCCAAGGCCTGGGCGATGGCTCCGGCCTCGTACATGGCGCCGTAGTAGGACAGGTAGAGCGTGGAACCCTTGCCCTCGAGCGGCTTGGCGGTCTCGAGATAGAGCAGGTCGGCATAGGGATTGGCAGCGAGGCGGTCGTTGTTCTGGCGCAAGTAGTCGTCGTAACTGGCGGCGGCCACGATGAAGAGACGGCGCACGGTGTCCTGGGCAGCGCTCATCTGCTGGAACAGCGTCTGCAGGTAGGCCAGCCCCTCAGCGCGGGTGGAGGGTGAGAGCTGCATGGTGCGCAGTCCGTACTGCTTGGCGACCTCTTCTACACCTTTATATATAAGGTCGTTGTAGTTGCCGTCGCCCACGGCATTGGGGTCGTAGATCACGGTGACGAGCGGCGTGGTTGTGGCCGCATCACCGGGGTCTGTCTGGTAGATGACATCGCCCTCCTTGGTGCAACATGTCAGCAGTAAACTTGCTGCCAATACTAATAGTAGTTTTTTTCTCATTTGCTCTTTGTTTGTTACAATGTCGGCTATGGCTGGTGTCTTGCTCTCTCTGCCTTCGTCGCTATCGCAGCAAACATTGGGGGACAAAGAAAGCGCAAACAACCCCCATATCTCCAGTCAGGCTTAGCACAGCCCCTAATTACCTATGGTTGAAGTCTGCGCCTAAAGCGCACACTCCAAATGGTAATTAGTAATTGCTCGTCTTTCTCTGTATGAGGTGCTAATTCGACTGGAGAATTTGAGCAAATAAGTCTTGTGATATCTTTCGATACACGCTGCAAAGATACACAATTTCCTCAAAATAAAACACAAGAATCCATTATTTTTGCTGTTTCATCTATTAATTTTTGAGGAAATCCATTCAAAATATTCCTGTTTTTGCAAAAGTTTTAATTGACATTAATGTTAAATTCCACGTCCTCGGCTATAATTCCGTTCATACAATTCGCCTGTGCGCAGTTCTTCGAGCGCATCGAAAGTACCGTCACGCCAATAGTACTCAACCTGGGGTTTGGCCTTGTCCCAGATTTCCGAGCAGAGATGAATCCTGTCACCACCCTCGAAAGCGAGGAAGGCTTCGATTGCGTTAGCCTGTTCTTGGTTCAGGTGACGCTGAGATGAACAGTTACCCATTTCAACCAGAGCGTTAACCGCTGAGTCAAAGAGCCGGTCATGCTGTTGATGGTACGAGTCCCAGGTTCCATCAGCGATACGATTGGCATCCTCCTGTAAGGGGTTTAGTTTCTTTTCATCAGGTTGCCATTCCAAGTAGGTATTGGCAATTATTTTGGCATACCAAAATGCATCTCTTACATAAGACTTACGACCATCTGTCGTTTCTTCACTACTCATGGCTTCCTGTAGAAAGTCTTTCAGCGTCTTAGAGAAATGCTTAACCTCTGCCTTCCACTGATCAATGATGATTTGAATAACTTTTTTGAAGTTCTTACCGCATCCTGCCAACAAGAAATCTCTTATGGCTTTCAGCCTCTCTAACAGAATGTTATTTGACTCTTCTTGTTTGGCAATCTTCTTATTCAAATATTTGATATGATCTTCTTTGGTGGCTTGCTGGTCTTTCTTCGGCCCACTTGTATACACAATTGGTCTACCATCTTCACTATAGGCCAAACGTTCCTTTTTAAGCATGTTACCATAGACCTCTTTCATTTCATCGATAGTGGCATCAAGTTCGGTCTTTGCTTCCTTCTTGACTTTGGCAACGGCAGTTTCCTTTTCAGCAATAGCAGCATCCTTCTCTGCTACGACCTTGGCCATTTCCTCTTTATGTTTCTTCTCGCGGAACTTCAACAACTCATCCCATGTGAGAAGTTGACCTTTCTTATCACCACTTGCCCATTCAAAAGTTTTCCCGTTCTCGTCTACTGCTATGCTTGCCTGACGGAGTTCTTCTTTGTGGGCAGCTTCCTTTTCCTCTAATATCTTTCTGACTTTAGGACTAAGGCCTGAGTTCAGAAGTTTGTCAAACATAGAGACTTTTGCCATCTGCTCTATCTCTGCTTTCTGGTCTTCAAGTTCTTTTTGATTCTTCTCCATCTCAGTTTCCTGCTTCTGCAAGATGAAGTCGTTACGCTCCAGATGCTCACGGCCTGTCTCAGCCTTTCGCTGGCCTCGTTCCATCTCTAATGTCTCAGCTGCCATGTCCTGTAGTTCTTCCATGTCCTTCTTGCCGAGTTTATAAGATTTGCCCGTCTCATGATTCATCCAGTCCCAGATAATGTGTGCGTGAAGGTTAGGCTTCCACGTTGTTGGATCATCTGGGTTCTCATAGTGGCCTTCATCCTTATGGATGTGTATCTGAATGGCTCTGATGCCCCACCTCTCATGCACCTTATCAGTGTACTTCAAGAGGTCATGCATGGTGGTGCCAGGCTTGATGTTGACAACACTCTCACGAATGGGGCTGCTGCCATTACGTTCCTTCTGTTTGCCGTTTTTGCCTGTGACCATTACCTTCTTCTCTTGCATGGCTCGGCCAGTCTTTTGCTTCACCATAGCCTTGATAGCTTCATAGTGCTGTTGGAGGGTGATACCCTTCATATCAGGTGCGACATACGATTCGTTGTTCGGACTTAAATCGGTACGGACATACAATATACGGGGATTGAGCGAAGCAATATATTCTGCATCCCGCCTATTGTGGCGTTCGCTCTGCTCAATGTTACACGGCTTTACGTGGTCGGATGCTTTAGCTGTTGTACTCATATTATAATGTGGATTTATGAAAATATGAATTTATACAATTATGATTTTATGTAATTTATAAATTTGTAGTTTCTGCAATTCCTTCAGTGGGGGTATCGGGGTGAAACCCTGATTGGAGGGTGCAGGGAGAGAGTCACTTCCTGCTCAGGGTTCTTAGGGGCAGATGCCACTGAGCGGGGCGGTCAAGGGGGAGGGTCACCCCCTTGCGAGGTTCCAAGGGCAAGTAGCCCTTGGTAGGTTCTTAGGACAAAGTCCTGAGTCCCTCGGAAGAGCCCACTAACTACGAAAGCGTAGCGTGTAGTTATAGTGGGCTATATCAAGGGCAAGCCCTTCATTCCCCTGCACGCACATTTCGGCTTACGGAACCTGCCGGTTATGGATAAAGTCTATCAGATACTGGTTGATATCCTGGTGGGTAAAACTATCGTCCACCTTGAACTTGCTACCGAAGTGTTCTGACCAGTAATCGAAGCAGAAATCGTCAGGGAAGAGTATCACCTGTCGGCCCATAAACTTCCTCATCATTGCATCCGTAAGGTTGTTTCCAACACCAACTGCCAACCAGTCGTAGTTAGGATGAGCCAATGCTCCGAGTAAAGAGGTCTTCTCTTCTTGGACGATGACAGTCTGCCTATCACGGCACAGATGTTCTCCAAAGAACACGTTAGGGTCAGTATAATAGTCAAAAGCATACCAAGAATAGAGATGGGCCACGAGTTCATCTTTCTGGAGCATGGTTCCATCCTCGGCATTGTAGTAAACGACATTGCCTCCAACTATCATCCCTTTCTTGTTGATACGTGGCAGAACAGCACCAAAGTGTTCGCTCATCGTTTTAGAGGTAGCCCCCAGACGATAGCGCATAACGAGATCATCAATGCGACTAAGCATTTTTGCATCGTAGTTCACCAACTTGTCCATATAATCCGACAAAGAGGAGTGATGAGGAATAATGCTATCCCTCGGAATCTCTATGAATGACCGTTCATAGGCAGGTGCCTTGGTGGCAAGTATCTGTTTCAGTTCCCTATCATCCATTCTTTATTCAGTTTATGCAAATTATTCAATTATGCAGTATGAATAATGTGAATAATGAATAATCCGAGTCTACTCTTTCAGCAGTCTTGACACCTTGCTTTGTGAGATTCCTAGCTGTTCGGCTATCGCTGTCTGTGTCATTCCCTTGGCTGAGAGTTCTTTTACGCGAGCCTTCATTTCTTCCCTTTCGTTACCATTCTCAATACTCAGGTGTTCTTGCTCGGTGCCAGAACCACGACTGATGAAGCACAGATTGCCATATTCGTCCTTGCAGCGTTCGTAGACTGCCACATTATCAGCTCCCATTGTCAACTCACCGTTTCGCCACTTGCATTGTTCGACGTAAACGAGATTTGAGTCAATACAGGATTGGGCTATTCCAATAGCGTCATCGATCAGTTGGTTTATCTTTGCAGAGCCTTGCATGGCTGAAAGGGAAAGAGGTTGATAGCCTGAAAACATCTTGGGAACATGGTTGAGAACCACCAATGTCCAGTTATGTTGCTTCTTCAAGGCATTCAGCGAGGCCATCAGGGTTCCAGCATCGGCACTTCTGTCAAGCGATTGACCCAGGGCAGTGATGTTGTCAATGAACACGACTTGCACATGATTGGCTACAGCTACTTCCTCAATCCCCTTAAGGATGTCCTCGGCAGGATGCTCCATATCCATCTCTGCACGAAGGAAAGTAGGAGGGAAGTTGGCTGTTTCGTAGCGGTTACCAAGTTGACGAGGTGTCATCTCGCAGTCCACATACAGCAATCGCTTACCATTCTCAGCGATATGACGGGCTATCTGCATGGCGAAAATGGTCTTACCGATGCCAGACTGCCCGAAGATGATACAAAGATCACCTTCGAGCACAATGTTTGGATAAAGAGGAACTAACGGAGGCAGTTGATGGGCTTCGTCAATGCACTGGTTCATCCGTTCAACATGGAATCCGCCACCATCTACAGGGTCACTCTCCTGTAGTTCCTTAAATGATTGTTCGATAATGTCCTTTCCAGCCTCAGTCATGCCTTCTCTATCAGATTATCGATGTCCTGCTTGGAGTATAGGTTGCGTCGTCCTATCTTGTGGACTTTGATTTTCCCCGCTTTTTGCATTCTCCATAGAGTAGATGGAGTAATGTGCAGGTGTGCGCACGCCTCGTCTCTGTTGTAATACACGTTGTCGTTGGCTACGGGTTGTTCCTTGAACTGTCCCTTACCAAGCACCTCTTGAACCATTTCTGCAACGACCTCCTTGAGATCTTCCTTTTGCAGCATTAAGAAATTTCCTTGCATATAATAAGATTTTAAATTTCATGCTGCGAAATTACTGCAATAGCATGAGGTCTTTCCTCGGCAAAGAAAATCACGAATTCTGCCGAGGTGGAATTAACAAATCAAGGCTTGTTTTTAACAAATAACCCCGTTGATAACTAAAAAGGATGCCCGAAGTGAGCATCCTTGAAAAATTATTTGATATTTGGATTGATGGCCGATAAAAATCGAAGCTTTATGTCTGTTGCTAACTTCCGCCCTCGTTGTATTTGGGCTGCCGAAATGTTTATATTGCCATCATTTGTTTCGGACATGATTGCGTTGTAGGTGGCCTCAGTCCAATCAAACCCTTTGTTAATATTGTAGTTGGGAAACTTCTCGCGCATGGCAAAATGGAATGTGCGGTAGTTGTATTCGTCGTTTGTGAGTTCGCCTTTCACCAATGCAGCAAAGATGTATGCCAGTATAGTGTCGGACTTTTCAGCCTGTTTCCATTCAGATAGTTCTTTTTCAATCGCGATAATAAGAATGGGAACATACTCTGTAGGTAACATTTCTTCCAATAAAAGTATCGTAATCATCCTTCCTCTGCGTCCTTTTTCTTCGAGAAGAGCAGTCTCTATTACCTGCCTGGTATCTCCCTTTTCTGACTTCTTGACAACTTCCTTCCATTTAGTCTTTGAGTAATAGGCCTTGTCAATGCTCGTACCAATGAGAGATTCAATAGCTTTCCGTCCGATTTGCTTCTCCCAATTAGGGTTGTCTTTTTTTAAGAATTTATGAGATATTAGGTCTGCGGCATGCAGGAAGCCGTTTTCGAATATAATCCAATAGTAAAAGCTATACAGATAAGGGTTCCTGTGTAGCAACTTCTCTCGAATAACATCGTTATCGAGTGAAGACTTAAACATTTCTTTCAGGCCATGCTTCAAGGGATTGTCGTCAGTGTCCATAAGCCCTTGCTCATAATACTTATTGCCAGGAAACAGTCTTGCCACTATCTTTATCATACCTTTGACCCCTACGAAAGAAAGCATTTCTATAAGGAAGAGTGTGTTGTACTTGAAGAAAGTCATATCGCCGTTATATGCATTCTGAAATATAGTCGTGAATTCTGCATATTGTTCGCGGTGGTCATAGTGCCAACGACGAAGCGTCATCAAGTTTAACGCGTCACTTGTTATTTCCGCTGTTTCTTGATGCCGGTTACGATTGTATAACCGTTTATAATCTCCGACAGCTTCCATCATTTCTTGCGCTTCTGGCTCTTCTGCCTTTTCAAAAATTGTCTTTAGCAATTTTTCTGTACCGCTATCATAGAGAAGATAGTAGCACAAGCAGTATGTTGTTGTGTCGCCTGTTTCGATAGCCTTTGAGCATAGCTTCTCGATGTCGAAATCATCCTTAGATGCGACGGCTGTAAGGTTAAGTACGACAGACTGCAGCGGTTCGGCATTGCCATCACTGATGTTTAAGATGGTTTGGTGATATGGCTTCTGTAACTGTTCTTCCAGGTCATGCTTAAACTTGGAATATAATTCTGCGTTAGCCTCTTTCCAATCCAATATTATATGTTCGTCCATGAATAATCTTGGCTTTTGAACTAACTCTTTTTGAATAAATCGTCAGCCGTCACCTGTTTATTGACTTTCCTTGCGTACATATTATTATATAGTCCGAATGGGGTAACATAAACTATTGAAAAGGATTTCTTCGTGTTTGTTACTTTCTTGAATGTACGAAGACGTTCGTCAACATGGTTGGCGTAGGCTTTCGTTATTTCATATTCGCCGCTGGAGTACTTCATTTCACATACACTGATGGTCTTGTCGTTTCGGTCTATCAGCAAGTCGATCTGCCCGCCTCTCTTCAAATCATTATCAGCATCGGTATCATTGATGACTGCCTCTGATGGACGGTAATTCCAGGAGCAGGGCGAGTAATATGCTCCGCTAATACCTAAAGCACTTACAATCTGTTCGACATGATGCAGGCAGACGGTCTCAAAAGCATAGCCAGACCATGCGATATATTCAGGTTTCCCAATTATCTGCATCCAGTAATTCTTGCCATAGCTCCCCCCGCTCTTCATAAAGTGGAGATAGAAGAGTGAGAACTGATCTGTCAGTTGGAACATTTTGTTCTTCTTTTCCTTGCCGAAAGGCTGATACGAACGGATGAACTCACAGGTTTCCAATTCTTTGAGCAGCGTGGTGAGGTTGCCGTTATTCGACAACTTCGTCTTGCTGATTAACTCAAGACGGGTCATTCCTTTCCGGCTGTTGCTGAGCGCATTGATGACTGCGACATGATTCTCGGCCTTTTTGAAAAGAGAGTCGTATAATTTGTTGAACTCGTCGGTCAGTTCTCCACCTCTGGTAAAGCATAGGTCGTTGATGTTCTCTGCCACGCTTTTGTCTCTGCTAAACAGCGACAAATAGTAGGCAACTCCCCCGACAGCCATGTAACAGTCGATAATCTCAGGCCGTTCATAGTTGAAGCCCTTGCTTTGGAAGTATTGCTCTGTTTCCTCAAGACAGAAGGGAGAGACCAGCATTTTATGAGTTACGCGGTTGTGTAGTCCACCTCTGGCATTGATCAGTTTCTTTAGCATCCATGATGTGGCCGAACCACAGACAATCAGCTTGATGTCACTGCGATAGTAGGCCCAGTCATTCCAGAAGTGCTCCAGTGCTCCAAGAAAACGGGATTTCGGTGTGTCAAGCCAGGGAAGTTCGTCAATGAAGATGATTTTGGTGCCATCACCCAGTCTCTCAATGTTTTTGGAGAGCATTCGGAATGCCTCTGTCCAGCTCTTAGGACGCTGGTCATCATGGAAGAAATCTTCCAGTGCGTATGAGAAATTCAATAGTTGGTCAGAAAGGTTTGTTTTTTCCTTACCTGTCATCCTGAAGGTGAATCTACCTTCCAGCAGTTCCTTCACAAGAAAGGTCTTGCCTACACGCCGTCTTCCATAGATGGCAACAAACTCTGACTGTTCTGAAGAAATGTACTTCTTCAACTCCATCTTCTCTTTTTCGCGACCGATAATAGCTCTTTCCATATCCACAATTCTTTATAATCTGGCGCAAAGTTATAAAAAATATACGATTGCGCCAAATAATAACTCTATAAATTGGCGCAATCTCAACTTTTTTGTGAGATTGCGCCGACTTATAACGTGATTTTTGCCTTATGACTTCAATTTGGAGGCAGCTTTTATGATTCTCTTCCTTTCTTCAGCACTCAGGTTTTTCAGTATCTCCATTATAACATCGTCTTCACTCTTCAGACCGTGTTCATAGAGCAGATAGGCATTGTATTCCGTCATTTTTTCATACGGATAGGTGCCGATATAGATTGACGTAACGTCTCCTCCGCTACTATGCCCCATGCTGTCGCTTATGTACTTATGAGGTACCTTTCCCGAATTGTTCAGATTAGTAGCAAAACTGTGTCGGGCCCAGGTAGAGGTTGGTTCCTGTTCCATTTTAAGGATTTCGGCCACTTTAGCCATATGCTTACCTATATATTTATTGTATCGCTGTATTGTCCACAACTCAGTCTCTGTTGGTATGCCTTCTTTCATGATTGGAAATACACGACTTCCCAATAGGGGAGGATTTGCGTATTTGTCCAGTATCTTTTTTATCTCTGGCGTGATGGGGAATATCACCTCACTGTCATCTTCACTTCGACCTTCCGTCTTGTGCCTTAAAAAACGGAATTGTTGACCATGAGTGGCGAAATACCACTCATCGTATTCCAGTCGTAGTGTATCTGCCAGATTCTGGCCGTCGCCAAGATACATGAACAAGAATAAGCCAAGATCACGAAACATAGCCTCCTTCTCTTGTGGATAGAATAGCTCTTTGCCATCATCATCCTTTGCTTCTCCTTTTTCCCAGAAGTCATATAGGCGCTTCATCGTAGGCACATCGAGAAATTCATGCTTCCTGCTGTTCGACTTATTGTAGCCACTGTCTTTGAACATTTCCTTCGTGTCGCCTTTGATAAGTCCCTCGTCTATGCATACGTTGACTATTGCCCTGAAAGTCCTCAGACGAATGCCAATGGTAGAATCTCTCAGTTCCCGATTCTTCATCTTCTTCACCCATTTCATGATAAATGAGCGATTGATGTCGGCAAAAGACACGTTACTTCCCATGTCTTTGATAAAACTGTTCATCACGTCTTTGTTGGTCTTTGCAGTGCCAAGGCTCGTCTCAGCCCTTTCCTCAATGTATTTCTCCCAGACAGAATAAATGGTCTTTCCTTCAGGAGCAAACCCTGTGAATCGCTCTTGTAGCTTGTTTAAACTGAATGATTCGTCATCAATCATCTCGTTGATCATCTTCTCAACTCGTTGCATCAGAGTCTTTAGCTCCTTTCGTTCACCAGCTTTTTTGTTTCTTGCCTGTCTTTCGCATTCGCAAAGATCCATCCATTCGTCCTTGGTATACTTCTTTCCAATACGAAGATAGATGGACTTGCCGTTATAGGCAACTCTGACAGCTACAGGCAGTGCTTGCGTGTCGTCATCAGTAGCTCGTCTGGTATCGAGTGCCAGTGTTCCGTATGCGCTGCCGTTCGAAGATGTAAACTTGGCAAGGCTCAATGAACCACGGCTGGAGTACTTCCTTGCCTCAGTTTTTGCCTCTTTGGTGAAATTCGCGTTCTTTCTTTTCATATAAAAACCTCCTGTTTAAAGGTGTTTTGACATTAATTCGGTGAAATTCAGGTGAAATTCGCGACCGAAAACTGGTGCAAAATTACGCAATTTCCTGCAAACTGCCAAATTTTTAAAGCGTTAATTTTCAGATATTTACGATTTTATGCAATTTCATGAAATGTATATGGATAAGATTCATAATCATGAGGTCGCCGGTTCAATCCCGGCTCCCGCTACTTAATAGTAGCAACGAAGAATAAAGGACTTGGAAGAAATGAATCTTTTAGGTCCTTTTTCTTTTTAGAGAACGATTGACAAAACAATTATCAATATGAAGAAACTGTCATTATTACTGCTGATGGCCATGTTCGTCAGCCTTACCGCCGCTCAGACAAAGTCGGTGTCTGTACTGGGTGATTC
>JAFYPG010000107.1 GCA_017547605.1 Prevotella sp. | reverse complement strand
TCATAGCGCAGGTCGCTGTAGATCCAACGGATGGCAGCCGCCAAAGAGAACCTCTCACTCAGCATCAGCGAGTAGGCCAGGTCGAGTGACATCTCGTAGGGCTTTACAGACATACCGTCGTCGGCAAACACCTCTCCCAAAGAGAAATAGCGCAATGACCCTGAGAGTGCTGAATAGTCGCCGATACGATAGTAGCCTGCCACATAGGCCAGATCAATATCGTTGACCAACTGGCGAAGCCAGGGCGTGTAGTTCAGGGCGATACCTGAGCGGCTGATGCAGAACGGATATTTCGCGGGGTTCCAGTACTGGGAGTTCACGTCGGGATCGGTGGCCACACCTACATCACCCATACCAGCAGCGCGGGCATCGGGGGCGATGGTCTGCGAGATGACGGCATGCTCCACGGGGTTGAACATCGTGGTCTTGTCATCGTCCTGGGCAAAAAGAGGTGAGAGGTGAGAGGTAAGAGGTAAGAGAATACCTATTACGATCAGCCTGGACATCCATTGCATTCTATGATTTTTCTTCTCGTTCATCATTTTAATAACGTTTTCGTTGACTTATTATTGCTTTAATATGATCAATTTGTTGGCGTAGGAGGCACTGCCGCCATTGCCATTGAACTGGATGCGATAGATATAGACACCTGTCTGCAGACGACTGCCCCCATTGACGGAGAGATCCCAGTCGAGGATGATCGTCCCCTCCGTAGCCACATTCCTCTCCACGCGTTTCCATAACTGTCGCCCTGATATGTCGAAGACATCAAGCACCACGTCAGCCTCCGTACTGCTGCGGTCGTGGTTGATGATAAACGACGTGGACGTCGAGGCGGGATTCTTGGTGCAGATGACACTGATGGTACCGTCGCCTCCGCCCTTGACGACATTAAAGGCCAACTCAGAGGTTGAAGAGTTGTTCATCACGTCCCAGGCCCTGAAAAGGAGGCGATGGGGGCCAGGAGTCAACTCCGGTATGGTAAAGCCTACACTGCCACTGCGATAATCGCCGAAGTCGAAGGAGAAGTAGTCGTTCAGGTTGTAGGTCATGGCCATCTCTCCGTCGATGACCAGTTCGAGGTCATGTCCGACACTACTGCCTGCCGCGTTGATACCATTATCGTCGTACAGGTCGGCACCGAAATAGGGCGTCGTATTCACATTGCCGCCATTGACAAAGGACTTCGAGTTCAGGTAGCAGTAGATAGAGGGTCCGATGGAGTCGTTCTCGATGATGGCACTCCCGTCGAGCACAAAACTATCGTTCTCGCCATGGACTGTTGTCTGTTTGGCGTTATCCACGGCATAGAGCGTCATCAGTCCGTTGCCATCGGCATAACTGACATCCTTGGGGATGGCGAAGGTGAAACGGAACACACCACCACTGATACTGTCGGAACCCTGATAGAGTACCTTTGTACGGTCCGAATAGGTGAAAGGCGTTTCCGTCTCTTCATCATTCTGCTTACAGACAATGGTTTCCTCAGCATCACGGACAGTTGCCGTGAGCACCCCGTTGAATGAACTGGCGAGCATCCGATTCTGTTCGACATGTCCCCGTACCGTTGCCACAGAGCCTGCGGAGAGGCTCACCGCTGCCGACACCGGTTGGCCGTTAATGCTGTCGATGACCACAGACTTGGAAGGACAGGCCAATCGCAGAGCGGGGTCACCCAACAATGTGTATTGTAACTTATTGGGCGACGTATCGCGTCCCTGACTGACAAGGTCGCACTTTGCCTGGCGCACGGCCTCGCCGATGGTGTAGTCTGGATTCAGTACGTATTTGGTGAACGCGTAGTTCATCTGCTCATTGTAGGAGGCATAAACCGTGCGCGTCGTACCAAAGAACGCCACGCCACCACCCCGTTTGTTGAGCATCACCGTCTCACCGATATTCTCCTCCTGTCCGTCGAAGGGCATGATGTCGCACGATGCTGTCACCCACAGCGGGAGGTTATTGGAGACTGACGACTCGAAATCGGCCAGTTTCATCACCAGTTCATGAGAAAGGGCGTAGGGAGCACCGTGACCGCAGTAGTTCATCATCAGCGCCCCACTGGTCATCTGCTGTTTGATGAGTTGTGTCACGTCGGGATAGGTGTATCCTGTGGATGAGGAGGTGCGCTGATAGGCGTCCCAGTATATCTTCTTAATCTGATAGCCTGAATAATTGTTTTCCACGAGTTTAGCCACCTTGTCGGCTGTCGCCATGTGGGTATTACCATTGCCGTCGTCACCCATCATACAGATCACATTCTGCCATGGACCGGCATATTTGTTGGCCGCGTAGTTAAGTGTCTTATCTGCCAGCAACTCGGCTTCTTCGGCCGTCCGCGCGGGATAGCGTCCCACAGCCACATCGGGCTTCCCCAAGTAAGTGTAGGTGCTGCCTGATAACTGCTGGATACGTTCCTCATCGTCGAGCAAGCAGAAGAAATCGTCGCTGACATAGCAGTTCACATGACTGAAGGAGTTCTCACTCTCAAAGCACAGGAGGAAGTCGTCAGGGTTATAGCCTGACCAGTCAGCACTCTTCATACGGTTATCCCAAGCCCCGTCACCGAAGAGCAGCAGGTAACCCGGGATGTCGGCATCCGACTTGGCCTGATCGTAGAACATCTTCAGGTAACGACGGTAGGCCGTGGCATCAGGTGTACCACTGGAGAACTCGTTATACAGTTCGTCAGCAGGAACAATCCTCACCTGCATCCCGTCCTGTGCTTCATGCCAGGCCTTGATGCGCTCCGCCTGTGCCAGCACCTGCTGGTTCGTCGGAATAATGATAATCATATCTACAGGTTCGTCGGCATGGTGATCCTGATTCATGATATTATACACATATTCAGGTACAGGAAGACTGGCGGAAGAGAGAGCCGGCATGGCCTTCGGCGTATCCAGCCGTAAAGAAAGATAGTCGAGGCGCAGGTTAGCACCTGCCGTCT
>JAFYPG010000106.1 GCA_017547605.1 Prevotella sp. | reverse complement strand
ATTATTCGCTCTCGCCCTTCAACAAGGAATCCGTCATCACGGCCATCAATAACAACGAGGATGTGAAGCCCGACAAGATGTTCATGGACGTCTTCCAGTTGGCGATGGATGTGTCGCGTGAGACCGACGGTGCCTTCGACATCACCGTGGCACCACTGGTGAATGCCTGGGGCTTTGGCTTCAAGAGTGGTGAGAAGCCGACGGCACGACAGGTGGATAGTCTCCGTCACATCATCGGCTATCAGAAGATATCCGTAGATAACGGGAAGATCCGTAAGCAGGATCCCCGTATGATGCTCGACTGCTCGGCCATCGCCAATGGCTATGGCACGGATGTGGTGGCTAACTTCCTGCGCAGCCGAGGCGTGAAGAACTTCATGGTGGAGATCGGGGGCGAGATCGTGACCTGTGGCGTCAATCCTGAGCGCCTGCCCTGGAAGGTGGGTGTCATCAAGCCTGAAGACGACTCGCTGAGTGTGTCGCATGAACTCCAGACGATCCTGAACGTGACGGATATCGCGATGGCTACCAGTGGCAACTATCGTAACTTCTACTATCAGGGTGGCCGTAAGTATGCCCACACCATCGATCCCAAGACGGGCTATCCTGTACAGCATAACATCCTCTCTGCCACGGTGCTGGCCAAGACCTGTGCACAGGCCGATGCTTATGCCACCTCATTTATGGTGATGGGACTCGACAAGGCTCAGAAGGTGCTGGAGCGCCATCCTGAGATGATGGTCTATTTCATCTATGACGACGGACAAGGGAAGAACGCTGTGTGGTTCTCTCCATCCCTGAAAGATAAAATCGCGAACTGATGCCTACCCTGAGGATATATGACCAGTTGCTCCAGTTCCCCCTCTTTCAGGGGATGAGTCGTGACGACCTGGAGATTATCGCTGGACATATCCGCTTCGGCTTCGTGAAGTTGTCTGCTGGAAAGCCCATCATACGCATCGGTGAGGCCTGTACCCAACTCTGTTTCCTGATCAATGGCACCGTGAAGGTGGAGACCTATGGCGACGAACATCGTTATATGGTGGCTGAGCAGGTGTCGGCACCCTATATCCTCCAACAGGAGGCTATCTTCGGCTATTACCAGTCCTATACCCATAACTTCACGGCCCTGACGGATGTCAATCTCCTGACCATCGCCAAGGAAGAGGTGCTTCATCTGTTGGAGGACTTCCTCGTGTTCCGTCTGAACCTTGTCAACCAGTTTGCCACCCAGACGCAGAAGCAGATCCACCAGACTTGGCGACGGAGTCCGTTGTCACTGAGAGACCGCCTGATCCGTTTCCTGACGCAGCACTGTGTCTATCCAGCAGGTCCCAAGACGTTCTATGTGCTGATGGAGCGACTGGCAGAGGAACTCAACGACAGTCGTCTGAACGTGTCGCGCGTCCTGAATCGCTTACAGAACGAAGGACTCCTCGAACTCCACCGTGGACGCATCGAGATCCCCCAGTTGGAGCGGCTGTTGATGTAAATTATTTTAAAATTCACCACCATATTTGTAGGAGTATCACTTTTTTTGTATTTTTGCAATCCATAAGAGTAAGCATAGAAAATGAACGAGCTACAAGAGAGAAAGAATCCGTTCTTTGAACCATATAACACACCCCATGATGTCGCCCCCTTCGACCGTATCCGTCTGGAGGACTACGAGGAGGCGATGCTGGAGGGCATCCGTCGCGACGATGAGCAGATAGAGAAACTCATCAACAATCCGGAGAAACCCACCTTCGACAATACGATCATTAATGTGGATGACGAGAAGGACGATAACGGCTACTACGATCTGTTGAGCCGGGTCTCTTCCGTGTTCTTCAACCTGCTGTCAGCAGAGACCAACGACGAGATGGATGCCTTGGCACAGAAGATGAGTCCGATTCTGACGAAGCATGCCAATGATATCCGCCTCAATGAGCGGCTCTTTGAACGCATCAGATACGTGCATCGTCACCATCGCAAACTGTCGCCAGAGGAGAAGATGCTGCTCGACAACTGCTACGACGGTTTTGTGCGCAGTGGTGCCCTGCTCGATGCAGCGGGAAAGGAACGCCTGCGCCAACTCACGGAGGAGGCCTCGATGCTGGGACTCCAGTTCTCGCAGAACCTCTTGAAGGAGAACAAGGCCTTCACGCTACATATCACGGATGAGGCCCAACTCGACGGTCTGCCTGACAGCGCCCGTGAGGCTGCTGCCCTGGCCGCGAAGGAGCAGTTCGGGGATTGCAAATCCCCTCAAACTGTAGGATGGGTGTTTACCCTCGACTTCCCCTCGTACTCACCGTTTATGACCTATAGCACCCAGCGCGAACTGCGCCGCCAGATGTTTATGGCGAAGAATACGGAGTGTACCCACGACAATACGGAGAACAATATCGAGATCTGCAAACGGCTCATCAACCTGCGCCGTGAGATCGCCCAACTGTTGGGACATAAGACCTATGCCGACTATGTGCTGAAGCATCGGATGGCAGGCAACGTGCGCAATGTCTATAAACTGCTCAACGACCTCATAGCCGCCTATAAGCCGACAGCCCGCAAGGAGGTGAAGGCCATCGAGAAGATGGCTCAGAAACTGGAGGGTAAGGACTTCAAATTGGAGCCCTGGGACTTCAGTTTCTATGCCCATAAACTGCAACTGGAGAAATACAATATCGATGCTGAGATGCTGCGCCCTTACTTCGAACTGTCGAAGGTCATCGAGGGCGTTTTCGGCCTCGCCAACCGTCTCTATGGCATCACGTTCAAGGAGAACAAGGACATCCCCGTCTATCATCCTGACGTGAAGGCCTACGAGGTGTTCGACAAGGACGGCTCGTATCTCGCCGTGTTCTATGCCGACTTCCACCCCCGCAAGGGCAAGCAGGGTGGGGCATGGATGACGGAATATCAGGGTCAGTGGATGGAGCGCATCAATACGAAGAAACCTTTCGCCCCTGACAACTGCAAGAACGTACGTCCCCACGTCAGTGTGGTGATGAACCTCACGAAACCGACGGAAGAGAAACCCGCCCTGCTGACGTTGGGTGAGGTGGAAACCTTCCTCCATGAGTTCGGCCACTCCCTGCACGGCATGTTTGCCAACACCCGTTTCGAGAGTCTTTCAGGCACGAATGTATGGTGGGACTTCGTCGAACTGCCCTCGCAGTTTATGGAGAACTTCGCCATCGAGAAGGAGTTCCTACGCACCTTCGCCTTCCACTACGAGACAGGTGAGCCCCTGCCTGATGAACTCATCGACCGTATTGTCAGGAGCCGTAACTTCAACGTTGCCTACGCCTGTATGCGACAGGTGAGTTTCGGTCTGCTCGACATGGCCTACTACACGAAGAAGGAAGCCTTCGACGAGGATATCATCCCCTTCGAGAAGAAAGCCTGGGAGAAGGCGATGATTATGCCACAGTTGCCCGACACCTGTATGACCGTCCAGTTCTCGCACATCATGGCAGGCGGCTATGCGGCTGGCTACTACAGTTATAAGTGGGCAGAGGTGCTCGATGCCGATGCCTTCAGCGTCTTCAAGAAACACGGTATCTTCAATCAGAAGACGGCCCAAAGCTTCCGCGACAATATCCTCTCGAAGGGCGGTACAGAGAATCCGATGACATTATATAAACGGTTCAAGGGTGGTGAGCCCACCATTGACGCATTACTGAAGAGAAATGGGATCAAGCGATAAACAACAGAAACTCGACGCGCGCTATCTGCGTATGGCGCGCATCTGGGCAGAGAACTCCTACTGCCAGCGCCGTCAGGTGGGTGCCCTGGTGGTGAAGGACAAGATGATCATCAGCGACGGCTACAACGGTACGCCCAGTGGCTTCGAGAACGTCTGCGAGGACGACAACAATGTCACCAAACCCTACGTGCTCCACGCTGAGGCCAACGCCATCACGAAACTCGCCCGCTCGAACAACAACAGCGACGGTGCCACGATCTACATCACGGCCTCGCCCTGTATCGAGTGCGCCAAACTGATCATCCAGTCTGGTATCAAGCGCGTGGTCTATGGCGAGAAATATCGTCTTACTGACGGTATCGACCTCTTGAAGCGCGCTGGCATCGAGGTGGTCTATATGGATGTCAATTCTAACACAGAAACATAATATGAGTAAAGGTAAGAATTACAGGTTTACACCGCTCTGGATGGCGATCTCCGTCGTGATTGGCATCCTGATAGGCTCTTTCTATGCCAATCATTTCTCTGGCAACCGTCTGAGCATCATCAACACCAGCGGTAATAAGCTCAACAACCTGCTCCACATCATCGACGACCAGTATGTCGATACGGTGAACATCAACGATCTCGTGGAGAAGGCCATGCCCCAGATCCTGAGTGAGCTCGACCCTCATTCCGTGTATATCACGGCCCGTGAGGGTGAGATCGCCAACGACGATCTCCGTGGTTCCTTCTCTGGCATCGGCATTGAGTTCACCATCCGTCAGGACACCATCCGTGTGCAGAACGTGATCAGCAACGGTCCTGCAGAACGGGCTGGACTGTTGGCTGGCGACAAGATCGTGGAGGTGGATGACTCCGTCTTCGTGGGCAAGAAGGTGACCAACGAGGAGGCCATGCACCGGCTGAAGGGTCCGAAGGACACAAAGGTGAAACTCGGCATCCTGCGCTATGGCGAGAAGAAGATCCAGCATATCACCGTCACCCGTGGTGAGATTCCCACGAAGAGTGTCACGGCCAGTTATATGCTCGACGACGAGAGCGGTTATATCAAGATTCGTAACTTTGGCGAGAATACCTACCCCGAACTGCTCATCGCCCTGGCGAAACTCTCCCAGAAGGGCTTCTCTAATCTCGTCATCGACCTGCGCAGTAATACGGGTGGCTATCTGGAGTCGGCCGTGCAGATCGCCAATGAGTTCCTGTCCAAGGGCCAACTCATCGTCTATACGGAGGGTCGCCGTTATCCGCGTCAGGAATATCGTGCTGACGGCCGTGGTTCCTATCAGCAGATTCCCCTCGTGATCCTTGTTGATGAGATATCCGCCTCTGCCTCTGAGATCCTTGCAGGTGCCATCCAGGACAACGACCGTGGTACCATCGTGGGACGCCGTTCCTTTGGTAAGGGGCTGGTACAGAAGCCTATGGAGTTTACGGACCACTCGATGATCCGTCTGACCATCGCCCGTTATTATACGCCCTCTGGCCGTTGTATCCAGAAGCCTTATGCCGATGGTGAGGACTATGAGGGCGACTGGCTGCAGCGCTACCAGCACGGTGAGTTCTTCTCACAGGACAGCATCAAGCACACGGGACCTGCCTAT
>JAFYPG010000105.1 GCA_017547605.1 Prevotella sp. | reverse complement strand
GACGATGCTGCAAGACCTCACCGTCAGCATCCACCAGTTGGATCTGGGAGAACTGACCTCCGTGATCCCCTACCTGCCTAAGATCACTGGTAAGCTGAACGGCGACTATCACATCATGCAGGACCTGAACGAGAACATCTCCGTGGCCTCGGATATGGCCGTGCAGCAGATGACCTACGAAGGTTCGCCCATCGGCAATATCAGTACGGAAATGGTGTATCTGATGAAGGAGGACGACACCCACGCCATCGAGGCCCGCCTGATGCTCGACGACGAGGAGTTCGGTCTGCTCAGCGGCATCTACCAGAACAAAAAGCACTCGGGTTCTGATGAAGGTAAGATCGACGCCACATTCACCATGACACGCATGCCACTCTCCCTGATTAACGGTTTCGTGGAAGACCAGATCGTCGGACTCGAGGGTTACGGCGAGGGTGAACTGAAGATTGAGGGCACCACGAAGCATCCCAATATCAATGGTGAAATCTATGTCGATTCGGCCTATCTGGTGAGTATCCCCTATGGCATCCGGATGCGCTTCGACAACGACCCCGTGCGTATTGTAGGCAGTCACCTGCTGTTGGAGAACTTCGGACTCTACGCCTATAACGACGAACCGCTGAACCTGATGGGCGACATCGACTTCAGCGATTTGGACCGTATCACCATCGACATGCGGATGCGAGCCCGTAACCTCATGCTCATCAACAGTAAACAGGAGGCCAAGAGCATTGCCTATGGCAAGGCCTTCGTGAACTTCTTCGCCCGTCTGCAGGGACCGTTGGAGCAGATGAACATGCGAGGCCGTCTCGACGTACTTGGCACCACGGATATGACCTATATGCTGCTCGACTCTCCCCTCTCGGCTGACAACCGTCTGAACGACCTCGTGAAGTTTACGGACTTCACCGACTCCACCCAGACCGTCATCGAGCGTCCCATGCCCAGCGGTATCACTGCCGACCTGACGATCAGTGTGTCGCAGGGTGCGCACATCGTCTGCGACCTCAATGCTGAGCAGACCAACTATGTGGATCTCTTAGGTGGCGGTGACCTGCGTCTGAGATACGGTACGGAGGGCATCAACCTCACAGGCCGTTACACGCTCTCCGACGGCGAGATGAAATACTCGTTGCCCGTGATCCCCCTGAAGACCTTCACCATCAAGGAGGGCAGTTATGTGGAGTTTACGGGCGATCCCATGAACCCGAAACTGAACATCACGGCTACGGAGCGCACCAAGGCCACCGTTACGGACGAGAGTGGTGTGGGACGCAGTGTGGTGTTCAACTGTGGTGTGGTGATCACCAAGACGCTCAACGACATGGGACTGGAGTTTATCATCGAGGCCCCAGAAGATAATAATGTGAGTAGTGAACTGGCGACGATGTCGAATGAGGAGCGCGGTAAGGTGGCTGTCACCATGCTCACCACGGGTATGTATCTTGCAGACGGCAACACGGGCGGATTCTCGATGAACTCGGCCCTGAGTTCGTTCCTGCAGAGTGAGATCAACAATATCGCTGGTTCAGCCCTGAAGTCACTCGACCTCAGTGTGGGTATCGACAATACCACTGATGCCAGTGGTGCCACGCATACCGACTACTCGTTCAAGTTTGCCAAGCGCTTCCTCAACAACCGTCTGAAGGTGGAGATTGGCGGTAAGGTATCCTCGGGCAGCAATGATTATGGAGGCCAGAACAACTCGTTCTTCGACAATGTGACGATGGAGTATCGCCTGAACCAGAACGCCACACAGAACGTGAAGATCTTCTACCAGCAGAACGTGTATGACTGGCTGGAGGGCTATACGAGCATGTATGGCGCTGGTTTCGTATGGCGCAGGAAACTCGACAACTTCTGGGATATCTTCCGTTTCTGGAAGAAAGAGCAGCAACCCATGCCGATGCGCCCACAACAGCCGATGCCTGGCATGCGCCAGCCCACCATGCAGCGCGACAGTTTACAAACAGACTCTGTAAAGGTAAAAGAGTAAAAAGGTAAGAAAGTAAAAAATATGAGAGAGAAGAGAGATCACGGCATGTGGAAAAAGGTAAGGGCTACAATCCTTTTACCCTTTTACCTTTTTACTTTTTTACTTTTCCTTGTCTCCTGTTCGATGACGAAGGGCATACCTGAGGACGACCAGTTGTTCACGGGTCTGACGAAGATTGCCTATGCCGATGAAAAGGATTACGACAACGAAGACTACGACGACCACCTCGCCACAACGAAGGAAGAGGTGGAGGCAGCCCTCGACACAGAGCCCAACGGTTCGCTTTTTGGCAGTAGCTATTACACCGTACCTTGGTCATGGCACCTCTGGGTCTATAACAAGTACTCGAATAAGGATTCGAAGTTTGCCAAATGGATGACAAAGTCGTTTGGAAAGGCGCCCGTTCTGATGAGTAAGGTGAATCCGGCCCTGCGAGCCTCCGTCGCCAAGAGTGTGCTTCAGAACAACGGCTACTTCCGAGGCGACGTCACCTATGAGATCATCCAGAAGAAGAATCCCAAGAAATGTAAGATCGGCTATACTGTCCGTCTGGACTCCCTGTTCACCCTCGACAGTGTGGCCTATACAAACTTCCCCCAACCTCTGCAGGAACTGATAGACTCCACGAAAGACGAGTCGCTCATCCGTAGCGGAAATGCCTTCAGTGTGGCGTCGCTCGATGGTGAGCGCAGTCGTATCAGCGCCCTTTTCCGCAACAACGGCTACTATTATTACAACAGCAGTTATGCCTCGTATCTCGCCGATACCTTCCAGGTAGCAGACAAGGCCCAGTTGCGTTTCCAACTCGCTGACGGACTGCCTGACGATGCTCTAAAGAAGTGGTACATCGGCAAAATCAACGTACAGTTCCGTAAAT
Organism: Prevotella sp.; assembly: GCA_017547605.1. Taxonomy (GTDB): domain Bacteria; phylum Bacteroidota; class Bacteroidia; order Bacteroidales; family Bacteroidaceae; genus Prevotella. Next base: position 5,328 of record JAFYPG010000105.1, on the reverse strand, counting down.
CTTCCCGTGAGCAGTTGACAGACAGCACGCAGCGTCGTCACCTCACTATCTATTTCAACGGCAAGAAGCCCCCCATCCGTCCGCGTATCATACTCAAAGACCTGAAACTGAGACCCCGTCAGTTGTTCAGCTACGACAATTACCTGGAATCGGCCAGCAAGATCAATTCCACAGGTGTCTTCTCATCGACGGACTTCCAGTTTACGCCCCGTCCTGACACAGACACCCTTGACGTGCGCCTGAACTGTGTGCTTGATAAGCCCTACGACTTCTATATCGAAGCCAACGCCATCGGACGTACCAACGGACGTTATGGTCCTGAGGGCAAGATCGGTTTTACCCGTCGTAACCTGTTCCATGGCGGCGAGAAACTCGACATCAATCTTCACGGCTCCTACGAATGGCAACGGGGTGGTGGCGACAACAGTTCCACCTTCCAGTATGGTGCCGATGCCAGCATCGAGTTCCCACGCATCATCGCACCTTTCTATAACAGTGATCGTGTGCGCAGGGATAAGGACGGGCGTCGTATCCGTCGCCGTCGTTTCTACTCCACGCCCACCACATACGCCAAGGTCTCTACCGACATCGTCCGACGTCCTGAATATTACAAGATGCACGTCGTTTCTGGCGAGTGGACCTACCGTTGGCAATCCTCGGCCACCAGTCAGCACGAGTTCTCACCCCTCACGGTGAAATACCAGTATAAGAACACCACGACAGCGAAATACGACTCGCTGGTCAACAAGTATGTCTATCTGGAACGTACCATGGGCGACTACTTCATCCCCAAGATGCGTTACACCTATACCTATACCAGTCCCACGACGCTGCGCAACCCCATCCGCTGGGAGACCACCATCGAGGAGTCTGGCAACGTCATCTCGCTTTACGACAGACTCCGAGGCAAACCGTTCGATGAGAAGAACAAAGAGTTATTCAAGACCCCCTACTCCCAGTTCCTGCGCCTCGAGACCGACCTCACCAAGACATGGAGCATCGGCATGGAGTCGAGTCTGGTAGGCCATGTCAATGCAGGTATCATCTGGAGCTACGGCAACAGTTACGATGCTCCTCTCACCGAACAATACTACGTAGGTGGTGCCAATAGCATCCGTGCCTTCTTGGTGCGTGACATCGGACCAGGTAGTTTCTCCGATCGCGGTCTCGACGACAAACAGTCGAAACAGTTATTCTATCTGATGCGTAACGGTGACATGAAACTGGTGATGAATCTCGAATATCGTACACCGTTGTTCGGCAATCTGAAGGGTGCCGTCTTCCTTGATGCAGGTAACGTGTGGCGCCTGCGCGAGTTCGACATAGGCCCGAAAGAAGATTGGAAAGATTCCACCAATGAAAACGACGATGGTGAGAAGTACTATGAATATGCGAAGGAGTGGACAGAGGGTATGACCTTCAAGGCCTCGCGTTTCTTCAACGACATCGCCCTCGGCACAGGTGTCGGTCTGCGTTACGACCTGGGATTCCTCGTGGTGCGCCTCGACTGGGGCTTCGCCCTCCATGTCCCCTGTGACAACGGTGTATCGGGCTATTTCTTCAATGTGAAGCGCTTCAAGGATCTCCACACGCTGAACTTCGCCATCGGCTATCCGTTCTGATGTTAAGGCACGTTAATCCGTGCCTTAATTCCTTTTTTATTTGTACCTTTGCAGACAAATTTTTAAACTTCCAATATAGAATCTTATGAAACCAACGCTATTTCTGCTTGCAGCAGGTATGGGAAGCCGCTACGGCGGTCTGAAACAACTCGACGGTCTGGGTCCCAACGGTGAGACCATCATGGACTATAGTATCTATGACGCCATCCAGGCTGGCTTCGGCAAGATCGTATGGGTGATCCGTAAGGACTTCGAGGAGCAGTTCCGTACGCAGATCCTCTCTAAGTACGAGGGACATATTCCCTGTGAACTCTGTTTCCAGGGTCTCGACGCCCTGCCCGAGGGCTTCAGCGTACCCGAAGGTCGTCAGAAGCCGTGGGGTACGAACCACGCCGTGCTGATGGGTAAGGATGTCATCAAGGAGCCATTCTGCGTGATCAACTGCGACGACTTCTATAACCGCGACGCCTTTATGGTGATCGGCAAGTTCCTCAGCAACCTGCCCGAGGGTGCCAAGAACCAGTATGCCATGGTAGGTTTCCGTGTGGGCAATACGCTCTCTGAGAACGGTACCGTCGCCCGTGGCATCTGCTCGAAGAATGACATGGGTCATCTGACTACCGTCGTGGAGCGCACGGAGATCGTACGTTGTGCTGCCGACGGTTCCAACGCAGGCGCTGCCACAGAGCCCATCCGCTATAAGGACGAACAGGGACAGTGGGTAGAGGTAGCCGACAACACCCCCGTCTCCATGAACATGTGGGGCTTCACCCCTGACTATTTCGAGTACTCTGAGGCAGAGTTCAAGCAGTTCCTCAGCGATCCGAAGAACATGGAGAACCTGAAGGCTGAGTTCTTCATTCCCCTGATGGTCAACAAACTCATCACCGAGGGTACGGCTACCGTCGAGGTGCTTGACACCACCAGCAAATGGTTTGGTGTGACCTACGCCGCTGACCGTGAATCGACCGTTGCCCGCATCCAGCAGCTCGTGGATGAAGGTGTATATCCCAACAAACTGTTCTAAATGGACATCAACATCATGACCGAAGAACAGGTGGCTCAGTTGAGCCACCTGATTTCTGAGGCGAATACGATCCTCATCACCTGTCACAAGAGTCCTGACGGCGATGCCATCGGCTCATGCTTAGGATGGGCGGAATATCTGCGCTCATTGGGCAAGGAGGCTACCGTCATCGTGCCAGACCAGTACCCAGACTTCCTGCTGTGGATGCCGAATACGGAGAAGATCGTGCGCTACGACAAGCACAAGGAGAAGTGCGACATGCTCTTCAAGATCGCCGACCTCGTGTTCTGTCTGGATTACAACACCCCCAGCCGTGTGGAGGATATGGAACAGGCACTCATCTCATCCCCTGCCCCACGCATACTCATCGACCACCACCTCAACCCTGATGTGCCTGCCGTACTGACCATCTCCCGTCCAGAGGCATCCAGCACCAGTGAACTCATCTTCCGCATCGTCTGGCAACTCGACGGCTTCAAGCAGATGACCAAGCAGTTTGCTGCGCCCATCTACTGCGGTATGATGACAGACACAGGCGGCTTCACCTTCAACTCCTCCAACCCTGAGATTTTTTTCATCATCAGTGAACTGCTCACCACGCACATCGACAAGGACAGGATCTATCGCAACGTCTATCACAACTATTCCGAAGACCGCATCCGCCTAATGGGCTACGTGATGTACGAAAAACTCGTCTATCTGCCTGAGTACCACGCAGCCTTCTATACGCTGACAAAGGAAGAGCAACAGCGGTTCCACTTCGTCAAGGGCGACGCCGAAGGTCTGGTGAACATTCCCCAGCAGATCAAGGGTCTGAAACTCTCCATCTCCCTGCGCGAGGATACGGAGAAGAAAAATCTCATCTGGGTAAGTCTGCGCTCCGTCGATGACTTCCCCTGCAACAAGATGGCTGAGGATTTCTTCAACGGTGGTGGACATCTCAATGCCTCTGGAGGACGTATTAACGGCACCATGGAAGAAGCCGTCGAAACCGTCAAGAGAGCGATCATCGCCTACGAAAACAAGTTAAAGTAGCCTAATAATAACGTAGTTTGCGAAATTATTCGTACTTTTGCACCGTCAATTCAAAGAAACGATGAAGAGATTTCTATTTATCATGATAGCCGTCGTGGCCGTCCTTGCCAGTTGCAATGACTACGAGACGTATGGTGACAAGAAGGACAAGGAGCGTAATGCCATTTCCAAGTTCATCTCCGACTCCGCTATTACCGTCATTTCCGAGGACCAGTTCAAAAAGCAGGGACAGACAACTGACCTCTCGCGCAACGAGTACGTTAAGTTTGACAAGAACGGTGTCTATATGCAGATCGTACGTGAGGGCTGCGGTTCGATGATCCAGGATGGTCAGAAGCTTAACCTCGTATGCCGTTTCTCGGAGTTCAACCTCTTAGCAGACTCCATAGAAGCTCGCAACAACACACCAGGATATGCATCCATGCCAGATCTCATGTACGTCTCACGCACAGGCAGTACCTTTACGGCAGCCTTCCTTAGTGGTGTGATGTATTCCTACTATTCCGCTTCAGTCCCACCAGGCTGGCTCGTACCCCTTTCCTATGTAAAGGTCGGGCGTCCACAGTCGGAAGACGAGGACTGTGCGAAGGTTCGTCTCATCGTTCCCCACACCCAAGGCCACGCCACAGCTTCCAGTTACGTGACACCTTATTATTATGAGATCACGTATCAAAAAGAGTAATAACGATTTCTATATAAACACAAACGAATGACACTGATTAAATCCATTTCAGGTATCCGCGGTACTATCGGAGGCCATACTGGCGACACCCTCAACCCGTTGGATATCGTTAAGTTCACGACTGCATACGCCCAGTTCATTAATGGCAAGAAGATCGTCGTAGGCCGTGATGGCCGAATCTCAGGTGCTATGGTGCGCGACGTAGTCTGTGGCACCCTTACAGGCATGGGCTATGATGTCATTGACATCGGCTATGCCACCACACCGACCACCGAACTGGCCGTCCACATGGCAGGTGCCGACGGTGGTATCATCATCACCGCCTCGCATAACCCCCGTCAGTGGAATGCCCTGAAGTTGCTCAACCGCGAAGGTGAGTTCCTCACGGCCGCCGACGGTGCCGAGGTGCTCCGTATGGCAGAGGATGAGAAGTTCAACTACGCTGAGGTTGATCATCTGGGTAAGGTGACCATCGATGATACATTCAACCGTCGTCATATTGATGCCGTACTCGCTCTGAAACTCGTCGATGTCGAGGCTATCCGCCAGCGCAAGTTCCGCGTCTGTGCCGATACCATCAACTCTGTAGGTGGCATCATCCTTCCTGAACTGTTCCAGGCCCTGGGTGTCGATTACGAGATCCTTAACGGAGACTGCACAGGCGATTTCGCCCATAACCCTGAACCTCTGGAGAAGAATCTGCAGGGCATCATGGACAAGATGAAACAGGGTGGTTTCGATCTGGGCATCGTGGTTGATCCTGATGTGGATCGTCTGGCCTTTATCTGTGAGGATGGTAAGATGTTTGGTGAAGAATACACGCTCGTCAGTGTGGCCGACTACGTACTGACCCATACCCCAGGCAATACCGTTTCTAATCTGAGTAGTACGCGCGCCCTGCGCGATGTCACGCAGAAGCACGGTGGCCAATACACAGCCGCAGCCGTGGGTGAGGTGAACGT